>JAEWNM010000047.1 GCA_023392755.1 Bacillota bacterium | reverse complement strand
GCCTCATGCTTCCCGCCACCACCAGCATGGTGCCGCTGTTTATTAACATCACCAATCTGGGCATGATCGGTTCGTTCCTGCCCCTGTGGCTGGCCATTGGCGCCAATGCGTTTTATGTGGTATTGTTCAAGAATTTTTATGATTCCATGCCCGCCTCCCTCCTGGAAGCGGCCAGGCTGGACGGCTGCAATGACCTGAATCTCTTTTTCCGCATCGTGGTGCCCCTGAGCATGCCTATCAATGTCGTAATCCTCATCTACGCGGTCAACGCCGCCTGGTCTGATTTCCTGCTTCCTTATCTGGTGCTCAGCAACACGCCTCTGGAAACGGTGATGGTGCGCTTGTTTACCTATCGCACCTCCGACCGCGTCAATGACATGGATGTGATCCGGGCCATCGTGTTTGCCATGATTCCGCCCATTCTCCTGTTCATCGCCTTCCAGCGCAAGATTACCCAAAACGTGATCTCCGCCGGCATCAAGGGTTAATATCATTATTTAAAGGATGGATATCATGGCAAAGAAAGCGGATGTGTATTTCGAGTGCCTTCCCTGGCAGGTTGTGGAGAAGGGTTTCGATCCTGCCCACAGCCGCGTCAGCGAGTCTGTTTTTTCCCTGGCCAACGAGCATATGGGCGTTCGCGGGTACTTTGAAGAAGGCGGTTCGCTGGACAGCCTTCTGGGAAGCTATCTGGGCGGCATCTACGAGCTGGATGGGGAGGACGCTCCCGGCGGCTACAAGGGCATCGTCAAGCAGACGCATTACATGGTCTGCGCGCCGGATTATTTGCATTGTTCCATTTCGGCGGACGGCGTCAATTTGGACCTGGGCGTTTGTACGTTTTCTGATTTTACCAGGATACTGGATCTGAAAACGGGTCTTCTGTCACGCCGCTTTATATGGGAGCTTCCCGGCGGCAACAAGGTTTCCGTGGCTTTTGAAAGGCTGCTGGGTATGGACGACCCCCACCAGGCATGCCAGCGCATCACATTGACGGCACTGGATGCGCCTGTTTCAGCGCACCTTGTTCTGGGCGTGAACGGCGCGGTTTTGCACAAGACCTCCGGCCGCTGCGACTGGCAGGACCGGGGAGGGCTCCTAAACGGCTTTGCTGCCGCCCGTCTGTACGAAACGAAAACCACCGCCCAAATGGCGCTGTACGGCTTTGCCGTGTCCCTGCCGGAAGGCTGCTCCGTTATGCCTGTGGAAAAGCATCTGTTCTCCGGCTTCGGCGTGGCATGCACGCTGGAGGCGAGCAAACCGGCGGTGTTTGAGAAAAGGATATGGGTTGATTCAATTCGGCGGGGCGATGATCGTGCCGATGCGTCGGCGCTGCTTGACAAAGCGGTTGCAAGCGCGCGGGCCAGCCTTGATTTTGCCGCGCTTTTGCAGAGCAATGAAGCGCATTACGCTGATTTGTGGCGCACCGCCGATGTGCAAATCGACGGCGACCCATTGAACCAGCAGGGGATACGCTATTGCATCTTCCAGCTTCACCAAACCTACCGGGGCTTTGACGGGCGAAACAACATCGGCGCCAAGGGTTTGACAGGGGAGGCCTACAACGGTCATGCCTTCTGGGACACGGAGACATACTGCCTGCCCTACTATTTGCTCAGCGATGTGAAGGCCGCCAAAAACCTGCTGCTCTACCGCTATCATACACTGCCGGAGGCCAGGGAGAGGGCCGGCCAGCTGGATTGCAAGGGCGCGTGCTACCCCATTGCCACATTGAACGGCAAGGAGGCCTGCACCCTTTGGCAGCATGCCAGCCTGCAAATGCAGCCCAGCACCTCTGTGGCTTACGCGGTGTGGAATTACCACCACTTGACGCGCGACGACGCGTTTTTGTTCCGTGAAGGCATTGAGATGCTGGTAGAGATCAGCCGCTACTGTTCCTCCCGGGGCAACTGGAACCAGGATCATACCGCCTACGGCTACTATGGCGTTATGGGGCCGGACGAGTTCCACCTGATGGTGAACAACAGCTACTATACCAATTTTATGGGCAAAAAAACGCTGGAGTTTACGCTGCGCGTGCTATCCCGCATGGAGCGGGAAGCGCCGGAGGCGTTTCATGCCATCGCCGATAAGCTGTCCGTCTCCCAAAGGGAGCGTGCGGACTGGGCGGCCTGCGCACGGGCCATGCTGCTGAAGCAGGATGACAGCCTTGTTTTTGAACAGCATGAGGGATACTTCACGCTGCCTCATCTGGACATCCATAGCATACCCGCCACGGATTTTCCCCTGTACCACCATTGGAGCTATGACCGCATCTACCGCACCGATATGATCAAGCAGCCGGATGTGCTGATGGCCATGTACCTGTACCCCGGCGATTATTCCCTGGCTGAAAAAGCCGCCAACTATGACTACTACGAGCCCAGATGCATCCACGAAAGCTCCCTTTCCCCCTCCATCCACGCCATCCTCGCCAGCGAGCTCAAGCGCCACCGGGAAGCCTTCCGCTTTTTCGGCTTCGCGGCAAGGCTTGATTTGGATAACTACAATTGCAACACATTTGAGGGGCTGCATTTGACCAGCATCGCCGCGGCCTGGGTCACCATTGTGTTCGGCTTTGGCGGGCTGCGCACAGACGGGCCTGTCCCGACGCTTGCCCCCTCGATTCCCGCCGCGTGGAACGGGTACCAATTCTGCCTTACCCTGTCGGGAAGCGCGCTGAATGTAAGGGTGTCCCGGGAGACCGTAACGCTCTCCCTTGCGGCGGGCGAACCAGTGACTCTTTTGGTCTACGGGAGGGAAGTTGCCGTGGGCCATGAGGATGTGACGTTGACGCTGCCCGAGGATTACCGGGAATAATGATTCAAGGAGGCGCCCGCAATGAGAAAGCTCATTTCCATCCTTTTGTGTTTTGTGCTTTTGGCGCTGCTTGCGCCGTCCCTTGCGGAGGTGGGCTACCCCGTGACGCTGTACACTCAGCCCGTGAACATGCCCGCCAGCGAAACCTGTTTGGTTTGGATTGAGGGGCAGCCCCTTCACGTAATCGATACGGCGGTCAATCATACGCGCACCTGGACATCCAGGCCCATGACGGCCAAGACGCCCGTCGCGCTTTTTTCCATGGGCGGGCCTGTATCGGTGACGGTGCAGTTTCCGGGTGTGGAGCTTGCGTCCGTTACCGTGCGTCCCCTGTCGCTGAATATCACGCCATCCATCAAAGGCGATACCGCGCAGTTCATATTGAGGGAGCCTGCCGCAATCACCGTGGAATACAACAACCAGGTGAAGGGGGCGCTGCACCTGTTCGCCTCTGCTATCGAGACGGACATCCCCGATAAAAACGACCCCGGCGTGATGTACTTTGGGCCTGGCGTTCATGAAGCGGGGCTGATTGAGCCCAAGAGCGGCCAAACGATTTATCTGGCCGGGGGCTGTGTCCTGCGGGGTTACATACAGGCCGGGGGTGTGGAGAGCGTGCGCATCCTGGGCCGGGGCATCATTGACGGAAGCCAATACGACCGCTGGGAAGACACCATCGTGCCCATCAGCTTTTCCGACAGCAGGAATATCACCATTGAAGGCATCACCATCCTGGACCCGGCCGCCTGGACGGTGAACCTGTACCGCTGCCGTGAGGTGGAAATCAACGGCATCAATATTGTCGCGGCCCGTTCCAATTCCGACGGCATCACCACCCAGTCCTGCGAAAACCTTGCAGCCCGCAACTGCTTTGTCAGGGGTTGGGACGACAACCTGGTGGTGAAGGGCTATGACGGGAACGTGAAAAACATACTGTTTGAAAACTGTGTGCTTTGGACCGACCTGGCGCAGTCCTGCGAGGTGGGCTATGAGACCAGGGCCGATGTGATGGAGGATATCACCTTCCGCAACATCACGGTGCTGCACAACTTCCACAAGCCGGCCATGTCCGTGCACAACAGCGACAACGCATTGATTCAAAACGTCCGCTTTGAAAACATCGTGGTGGAGGATGCCCAGATGGGCGAAGGCGACGGCGCCAGGCTGCTTATCGAGCTGACTACCACCAAATCGCAGTGGTCCAAATCTACTGTGAGGGGAAACATCCGCGGCGTTGTGTTTGACAACATCAAGGTATTGAGCGGCAAGGAAACCTCCATTCGCATATTTGCCTTCAACAAGGAGTACACCATTGACGACGTGCTGCTGCGCAATATGGAGATGCTGGGCAAGCGCATTGCTTCGCTTGACGATATCCGGCTCAACAAGAACAAAAATATCGGCGGCAATATACGGGTGGAAGCGGATCAAAGCCTCGTGACTAAAATCCATCCCGGATACCTGCATACCTACAAGGCAAAGCTGGTGCCTGCCGCCCTGGAAAAAGGGATCGGCTTCAACGCCTCCGCCAATGGGCAGACGCAGTCCTATGCGGCGGCCAATGCTGCTGACGGCGATTTGAACACCTATTGGGAGGGCGCGGGAAACGGGCGCGATGAGCTGACGCTTGCCTTTGCGGAGCCTGTGACGCCCCAAAGCCTTGTGCTGCATTTGAATCCGGCCCTCATATGGGGCAAGCGGACCCAAACGTTCTCCGTTCAGGGCAGCGGCGACGGGACATCCTTTACCGAAATTGTTCCCTCCCGGGAGTATGTATTCGACCCGGATACGGGCAACAGCGCCGCCGTTGTATTGCCCGGCGAATGCTTTTTCGCGCTGAAAATCGTTTTTACTGCAAACTCCGGCGCAAAGGGGGCGCAGGTGGCTGAAGCTATTGTCAAGTAACAGCCTGTCCAAGTAAAAATCCTTCCGGATGGCATGCCGCCCGGAAGGATTTGCTTATGCTTGCAGGCCCCCTAAGTGTACAGGCCCGCGAGCGCGGTACAGCCTCGGCCCCTGTGCTTTTGCAAGGCCGGACAATATCGGTGCGGCGGTTTTCATGTAAAGGCGGTCCTTGCGCAGCACCGCTTCCGCAATCAGCATATGGCCATCGGCGTTGGGATGCATGCCGTCCAGGCTCATGAAATCCTCCACATCCCGCCTTGAAAGAAATGCATCCCGAAGGTCGAAGATATCGCAGCCTGTTTGCAGCGCCGCATCCCGCACGGCAATGGCGTACCGTTCCTGCCAGCGGTATATGTTCTGCACGTCGATCAGATACTTAAGTACGGCATCTCTGTCCAAGCCCTTGGTGACCCAGTTGAAAAAACGCTGGGCATGAAGGGGGGGCGGGGTTACCAGCAGGGGCCTGGCGTGCTGGCGGCGGACCTGTGCCACAAAAGCCGTCAACAGCTTGCGGAATTTCTCCAATGGAACTTTTGCCTCATGGCACAGGGAAGGGTCCTTTGCCACCTCGTCCCAGTGAAGGTCGCAATCGTTCCCGCCATATTCGATGACAACCGTGGTGCCGGACATATCACCGCTTTCCAGAAAATCCGCAAGCCCCTCCGCCACCGTCGCCCCCATCCTGGCGTGGTTTTCCACAGGCACGCCCAGCAGTGCCTGCATCCTGGTATCAAAGCGGTCCCGGGCAATGGCGTACCGCCCGCGGCTCTCGTCATACAAAATGCCTTTACCGATGGAATCGCCGAACAAATGTACAGGCCGTATATCCATAATTGTAGCCTCACTCTCAATATCTGGTTTTCAATACTAGATTAAAGCATATTAATTACAATGTCAAGTAGTTTATTTTATATGGGATTGTAGAACGAACAATGATATGATAGTATGATGCTATCTTGCTATGGGAAGGGATCATCGCATGCAAAGACAAAAGGCGCAAGGCGGGGAGATAGCCGCGTATATTCCTCCGTCCTGGGACCAGCTGCCGGATTTGGGCCTGTACATGGATCAGGTAATTACGTACATGGAGCGGCAGTGCCGCGCGCTTTATCCGGTGGCTGGCAGCATTCTTACGCCCTCCATGATCAACAATTATGTGAAATGCGGGCTTGTAAGGCGGCCCGTTGGGAAGAAATATGACCGTGTCCAGCTGGCGCAGCTGATGATGCTGTGCACCTTGAAGCAAGTGGCTTCGCTGGAGGAGATGAAGCAGCTGTTAATACCGCCGCAGGGGGCGGATGCGGAGGGATTGTATGCTGCTTTTTGCAAAACGCTGGAAAGCGTGTTTCATACACTTGCAACACGACCCCCAGAGGCTACCGCCATGCAATACGCCATTGAAGCCGCCGCCTTCCGCAGCTTGTGCGCGCAGAAGCTGGCAGCGCAGATAAGCGGCGTGCAAACGTGTGAGAAGATAAGCGCGGAGGGCGTCAAACAGCAGAGCGATGCCAGGAGCGGGGCTGAATAGCCAAGCATCGGCTGCGGCGCGTGCCGGCATATTCGTTAATTGGGCATGGGGAAGCGGGGGAGGATTAAGGTGCAGAAAAATCAAGTCGTGAATGTACTGTGCGAGCGGCTGGGGGCGCAGATGGAGGGCGTTTGCTTTCATGAGGGCATGGCGCTGTTTGTGCCCTTTGCGTTGCCGGGCGAGGATATTGCCTGCCGTGTGGTAAAGGTGCAAAAGAATCATGCCTTTGGAAAGCTGATGGAGGTAAAGAAACCAAGCCCGGCAAGGCAAACGCCCCCCTGCCCCGTGTACTCGCGGTGCGGCGGCTGCGCTTCCCAGCACATGGCCTATGAGCAGACGCTTCACTTCAAACGCGCGCAGGTGGAGGATTGCTTCCGGCACATCGGCGGCCTTCAGGTTGCGGTTCCCCCCGTGCTGGGAATGGCGGACCCCTGGCATTACCGCAACAAAACCGCGCTGCCGGTGGGCGGGGAGGCGGGAAAGCCAAAGATCGGGTTTTATGCGCCAAGAAGCCATGATATTATCGACATCGCTTCCTGTCCCATTGCAAAACCTGGCCTCAACGGCGTTTTAAAGGCGGTCAGGGGATGGATGGAAGCATATCATATTGCGCCCTATCAGGAGGAAAGCCATACGGGGCTTGTGCGCCATGTGATGGCACGCGCTTCCCGCACTGGAGATGTGATGGCGGTCATCGTCCTCAACGGGCGGGAACTGCCCAGGGAAAAAGAGCTTCTGGCTGCCCTGCAAACGGAGGTCCCCTCCCTCACATCCCTGTGCATAAGCGTCCATACCGCCCGCGGCAATGTGATTCTGGGGGATAGCTTCCAGGTTGTATGGGGCCGGGACCGGCTTGAGGATACATTATGCGGCCTGAAATTTTCCCTGTCCCCCCTATCCTTTTTCCAGATCAATCCTGAGCAGACGGAAGTGCTGTATCAAAAGGCGCTGGAGTTTGCCGGGCTGCGCGGTACGGAGACCGTGGCCGACATCTATTGCGGCGCGGGCACCATATCCCTGCTGCTGGCACAAAAGGCGCTGCGGGTGATTGGCCTGGAAACAGTGGAGGCGGCGGTGGCGGATGCCCGGGATAACGCTGTCAAGAATGGTATCGCGAACGTGGAGTTCCTGGCGGGGCAGGCGGAAACACTTCTGCCCAAGCTGGTGGAGGAAGGATGGCGGCCCGACGTTGTCGTTCTGGACCCGCCGAGGAAGGGCGTGGAGCCGGAGGTCATCGAGGCAATTGCGATGGCGCAGCCCCGGCGGGTGGTGTACATTAGCTGCAATCCTGCCACACAGGCGCGGGACGCGGCGCTCTTTGTTCAAAAAGGTTACCGCATCACCCATTGCCAGCCGGTGGACATGTTCTGCTGGACCCACGGCGTGGAAAATGTGTTGGCTTTTGACAAAATAGTGGGATGAAGCCGCCGCTTTCAAACGTTTCCATCATGTGTCAGCCGGCGGCCTTCAGGATTGCATTTTGATCCCTGGGCGGGTATAATGAGCCGGGAAAAAGGTGACGCACATCATTACCCAATATTCCACCCCTATGGGGAGGAGGAACATGGCTTGATATCTACATGGAAGAAGCGGCTGGTGAGCCTGTTTTGCGTGTTGGCGCTGCTTATGTCAATTCTGCCCGCCGCGCTTAGTGAGGAAGACTCGGAGGTATCTTTTTTTGGCACTGAGGTCAAGGAAGAGCTGGACGAGGAGGATCTGGCCCAATGGGAGCAGTGGGAGCAGGAGGAAACCACCGTCACCCCGGGTGATGAGGAAGCGTCCATTGCCCTGGAGGATTTGGACGCGGAGCATGCCCAAATGCTGGCGGAGCTCGGTGATGGCGATACGGCGGACATCGATCTGAGCCAGCTGGAGGCCAATCCCGACCTGCCGTCGGATTATGTCAACATACTGCTGCTGGGTGTGGATTCCCGTACAAATATCACCAACACGGGGCTGTCCGACGTCATCATGATCCTGTCCATCCATAAGCAGACAGGTGAAATCAAGCTGTCCTCCATTGCAAGGGATACGGCCGTTACCGTGCCCGGATACAAAAATGCCTACCGTATCAACGTGGCCTACAAATTTGGTTCGCAAAAAGAGGAAACCGGCGGTCCCAAACTGGCGATGCGCACGGTGAACCGCAATTTTCAGATGAATGTGGAAGGGTTCGTGGCCATTAATTTCTTTGGCCTGTCCGCCATTATCGACAGCCTTGGCGGCGTGGATATCGAGCTGACCAAGGCCGAAGCCAACCGCATCAACTACGAGCTGCGCAAGGAGCCGTTGGATAAGGTGAAGAGGGAAAAGGTGAAGGGCGTCGCCGGCGTGCACCACCTGGACGGTATGCAGGCCGTGACCTTTGCCCGCATCCGCGGCATTGACAACGATTTTGCCCGAACCGCCCGCCAGCGCAAGCTTTTGGAGGTTCTTCTGAATCAGGTGATGCAGGGCATGGACATGAATAGGATGATGGACCTTTTGACCGCGGTTTTGCCCCATGTGTACACCAATATCAGCGTGGGGGAAATGCTTGAGCTGGGCACCACCGTGCTTCAGTCCGACCTTTCCAGCAAGGTGGCCGCGGGAGAGCCGCTGCTTGCGCAGCACAGGCTGCCTATGGACAAAACCTACGGCTATAAGGATATCAGCGGCGCCAGCCTGGTGTATATGAACGGCAGCAATCTTAAAAAGAATATCGAGGCGCTGCATGAGTTTATTTACGGGCAGAGCTACTACAAATAAACGATTCTCTTTTTGAGAAAAGGAGATTGTATCATTGCTGGACACCGCCGGTTTAAAACCCGGCGGTGTTTTGGCTTGTATGCATATTGATGCTGCATCCATTTTGTTTGACAGAAATTTCCCATAAGTCTATAATGATCCATGGAGGGTGTAAGCTGTAAAAGCATCGCGAAAACCCTTGTCTCTCATGGAATTCTCATGGTTTTCTCATGCCCTGTTCTTTGCACCAAAGGTTGGCTGTGCTATAATGAAAGCTGCTTTTGAAGGCTTGACGCCCCCGTATGCATGCTTGATGCGTCAAAACGATGCTTTGCGCGGCTGTGCCTTTACGAAGAAGCCAAATTCCTATATGATAGGCTCGCAAACTTACCGGATGGAGGATCGGTCATGGCAAACAAGCAGCCTTCCCCCCGCGGGAAGAAAAACAGAAAGGGCGCCGGAGCCGGCATTTTGACCTTTGGGATCGTCTTTGCGGTGTATGCCTGGCTGTTCCCCCTGTATAGGGTGTGGGACTATATCCTGGCTACCGCCGTATCGCTGCTGTTTGGCCGGGTGATTGGCATTATGGGCTCCGGGCTGGATTTGAGCAGCAAAAATCAGCCGCCCCAACAAGAGACGGTGGAGGTTATTCCGGAAACGGGAGACCCCGCTGCCGATGAGGTCATACGCAAGGGCCATGAAATGATGGTTATGATCCGGGAGGAGAACGAATTGATTCCCGACCCGGCGCTGTCCAGGCAAATGGACGATTTGGAGCGGCTGTGCGGACAAATATTCAATACCGTGGCGGAACGCCCCAAAAAGGCCCCCCAGATCCGCCGGTTTATGGACTATTACCTGCCCACCACTTTAAAGATGCTCAAAAGCTACCGTGTGATGGACCAGCGGGAGGTTACGGGGCAGAATGCCCAGGAGGCCCGAAACCGTATCGTTCGTGCCATGGGCGTGGTGCTCTCAGCCTGTGAAAAGCAATTGGAAACGCTCTATCATGACGATATGCTGGATGTCACCACCGATATCGAGGTGCTCGAGCAGATGCTCAAGCGCGATGGCCTGGTGGATACGGGGATAAAGCCTATGGGGAAGGCGGATGCCGCCCCCGGTGAAAGCGATAAGCAACCAGAATAAGGAGGAGCCGATATGAACAGCCAGCAGCAATCCGTACCCGTCCTCACCGTAACGCCGGATGTATCGCAAAAAGACAAGGAAATGCTGGAGGAGACCATTGTCGCCACCCAGGCGCTGGCGCCCAAGGCCACTCAGGTGGTGGTGAACCGGCTGGATGACAGCCAGCTCACTCCGGAGGAAAAAAAGAGCATTGATGAGTTTATCGGCAGGCTGAGTCTGGAGAACCCCGATCATGTGCTTTTGTTTGGCGCCGACGCCCAGAAGAAGATTGCCGATTTTTCCGACAAGGCCCTGGAATATGTCAAGAGCAGCGAAACCGGCGAGGTTGGCGATATGCTGGTGGGGCTCGTAACGGAGCTGAAGGGATTCGAGACGGACGCGGAAAGCCCCAAGGGCTTGAAGAAGCTTTTCAAAAGCGCCGGCCGGCAGATTGAAATGATGAAGGCACGCTATGAAAAGGTTGGCGTCAATGTGGAGTCCATCGCGGGCAGCCTGGAAAAGTACCAGGTACAGCTTTTGAAGGATGTGGCCATGTTCAACCACCTGTATGACCAGAATACGCTGTATTTCAAAGAGCTGACCATGTACATTCTGGCCGGGGACCAAAAGCTTGGCACGGTGCGCGAAACAACGCTCAAGGAACTGATGGACAGGGCCGCCCAGTCAGGTGACGCCATGGACGCGCAGAAGGCCAATGATCTGGCCGCTATGTGCGACAGGTTTGAAAAAAAGCTTCATGACCTGAAGCTTACCCGTCAGGTGGCACTGCAGATGGCGCCCCAAATCCGCCTTTTGCAAAACAACGACAGCCTGCTTGTGGAGCGTATTCAAAGCACGCTGAGCAACACCCTGCCCCTGTGGAAGAGTCAGATGGTGCTGGCCCTGGGCCTGTTCCACAGCCAGTCGGCGCTGAAGGCGCAGACCGCGGTCACCAATATGACAAACGAGCTTTTGAAGAAAAACGCCGAAACGCTCAAAATGGGAACCATCGAAACTGCCAAGGAAGCCGAGCGGGGCATCATCGATATCGAAACGCTGGTGCAGACCAACCAATCCCTGATCGAAACCATCAACGAAGTGGTGCGCATCCAGTCGGAAGGCCATCAAAAACGGCTGGCGGCGGAAGCCACCCTGTACAAGATGGAGGGCGAGCTCAAAAGCAAGCTTTTGGAGCTTAAGCGGTAACAGGGAACGTGTATGGAGGAAGGAACATGAAACACACCGGGCGGACATTTTTCTGCCTGCTTATAGCCCTGGCGCTCGTGCTGGGGAGCCTGGCCTTTGGCGCCCGCAAGGGATGGCTGGCTGAAGCCCAGGAGCTCGACCGCCTGTATGAGCAGGAGGGCGGCCTGAAAAGCCTGCTGGAGCTGCGTGCGGCCGATGCCAGCAACCTGCTGGCGGTAGCCGGGCGGCACCTTGACAAACAGGATGAGCACATAATAGCCGTCGCTTCCGCCCGGGATGTGCTAAGAAGCGGCAGCGCATCCCTTTCTAAGAAGTATAAGGCCAATCAATCCCTGACCGAGACGGTGGGTGCATTGTCTCAGAAGCTTAAGGCACAAAAGCCCCTTCAGGATGACGTGAAGGACTGGAACTATGTGACCTCGTTGACCAAGGCCCTGGAGGTCTATGCCGGCGGGGACGCCGTGGCCGCCTACAACGCCGCCGCCAGAGCATATAACAGGAGCCTGCAAGAGTCCTTCAGCGGCTGGTTTGCCGCCCTGACGGGCGTTTCCAGAGCCGAGCTGTTTGATTAGCCGCATCGTACCTACCTGTCAAAAGAAGGAGAATGGATAGTTATGGCGCGCCGCGCATTTTTCCGCCGCTTCACCGCCGCGCTTTTGTTGATACTCACGCTTGCTGCCGCGCTTCCGTCGCTGGCGGCACCAAGGTATCCCGCCAAAACGGACCTGGCGGTATCGGATAACGCCAATATACTCCCGGAGGAAACGGTATCCGACCTGAATACATTTCATGAAACACTCAAGAACAAAACCGGCGTCAGGCTCTGGGTTGTGACCGTTCACTTTCTGGATGGGATGAACGTGTCCGATTTTGGGCGGGAAGTGTTCCGCCAGTGGAATCTTGGCGATGAGGACCTGCTCTTGCTCATCTCCTCAGGCGATGAGGAGAGCATAACCATCGCCGGGCCGGCCCTGGAAAAACGGTTCCCCCTGGAATCTCAAAGCCACCTGATCAGTGCCTATTTCATGAAGGATTTTCAGGCTGAAGCGTATAGCGCGGCATTTCGCCAGTACATTCCGCAGTTGGCATCGTCCCTGGGCAAGCAGTATGGCGTGAGCGTGTCCGCCGCCAATTTGTTTGGTATACCTGCCGCGGCACCCACCCCTGTGCCCACGGTCGCGCCCTCCAACGACAGCGACAGCTGGATGGACTACTTGCCAGGCGGCAGCAAGTTCTTTGCCGAATGGGAGAAGAATGACAAACAGACGGAAAAGCCCAGCCACCCTTTCAGGGAAGAGAAGTCTTCCGGGTTTAGCCTGGGATCGCTGTTTATACTGTTCCTGCTGTTCTTCTTGATCTTCGGCTCACGCAAGCGGCGTATCGGCGACAGAACGGGGTGCATGGGCTGCGGCTGCGGCCCGCTGGGTTGGATTGTGGCCGGGCTGGGTCTTGGCGAGCTGTTCAAAAACCGGAACCGGTGGTAATATAAACGTAAAACATTAAGGTAATCACCCCCCGGCGCCTTACGCACGGGGGCGTCATTTACCGCTGTCCAGGTGCCATTTGCGCCTTTTGCAGCAGGAAATGAAGAGCGGCCTTGTCTGTAGGCTGCGCTATATCGGAAGTTAATGCGAATTTCTTCACAATTTGTTCATACTTTTGGGAAGCATTCGGCATGAATTTCCATACTTGCCACGTTGAATACTTGAGGTGAAATTCATGGCTGAAGTGCTCATCATCGAAAGCGACAAACATTCTGCCCGTCAGATGACGCAAGTACTGACCCAAGCGGGTCACGGGTGCTGGGCAATGGAGAGCCCGGCACAGGCAGGGGAATATCTGCAAGCGCTGGGAAACGGGCTGGTGGTTATGAACGCCCGCCTCCCCTGGACGGATAGCCACCCTTTTCTGGCGAACCTTTCCTGCCGCAGGTGCCCTGTTCTGTTCATCACCCGTGAGCCGGATACGAAGGAACACCTTCAGGCGTTGTATGCCGGGCCGAGCCGGGTGCTGGTAAAGCCCTTTACCGATCAGGCGCTGCTGAAGCACGCGGAAGAGCTGTTGAGGGAAACAGAAAACCGCCTGACGCTGGGGAGCCTGGAAATCAACATGGAAGAAAAGGCCGTGCGTCTGGCCGGGGAACCGTTAAACCTTACGGCCCAGGAGTTCGCGCTCCTGCAGGCGTTGATGCAAAACCCGGAAACCGCCTTGTCCCGGGAACAGCTGCTGCGCACCGCATGGGGCTACCAAGGCATTGGAGAGACGCGGACTGTGGATGTACATGTGCAGCGGCTGCGCAAAAAGCTGGGTGTCGAGCGCATTGAAACGGTATACAAGCTGGGATACCGGCTGAAAATGGCGTAAACGCACTGTGCGTGGCAAACCAGCCAATTATTGCATACAAATGGGCCGCCTGGGTTGTACAGGCGGCCCACGCTTTGTTGTTGAAAGTGATTATTCGTAGATGAATGCCGTGACAACACCGCCCATATTGTCCAGGGAAGCCAGCCAGGAAGTGGCGGCCAGGGGCACATCAATTTCCACGGCAGGCTCATTGCCCGCGGGCTTGCGGAAAATTTCATACTTGAGCGTTCCGTTTTCATACACGGCCAGGTGCGGATGCTGGATCAGGTATTCCACATATTCTTCCATGCAGAAATTCAGATGGCGCATGACGGCGGCGTGAGGGGTGCCCACCCAGCGGTACAGGTTCAGCGTAATGGTGACACCAGTTTTGAAGGATTTGTCCATCCAAGACGAATTGGGGAAATCCAGGGTGGGAAAGCGGAAGATGAAGCCGTACTTCCAGCAGTTTTCGGTAAACCACTTACCCTGATCCGAGACCTGAAAGCCCAGCTTGTTGGGATTGGGATACAGCCCCATCTGGAAGGATAAACCGCTTTGATATTCGCTGGTGCCTGGAAAGTTGACTTCTTTTTTGGCCTGTTCGGTTAGCGTCGCCCCACTGTACTTTTTCTCCAGCTCCGCCAGTTTATCGTTAAACAGCTCCTGCTGCCGCTCGTTTGTACGGTAACCCTCCGAAACGAACAGATCCTTCAAACCCGCGGTTGCGGCATCTGCTATCGCAAGCTCAAGGGCTTTGATGGCGGGGGGAAAGAGCTTAACTTCCATGTTGTGGGCACCGACTTTTTTCCCGGAAGCGGTGATCACGCTGACAGCTTGTGCGCCGGAAAAATCTGCCGGAAGCGCATGCCATTGGTTGATAAGCATCATGCCGCCGGTCAAAAGCGAAGCCCTGTCAACGGTGGTGCTTTGTGTATTCTCCAAGGCAAAGGTGCTCAAATCAAGCACGTCCCACCCTTCCGGCTTGGGGGCGGGCCAGGCAAGGTTCTGCCCTTTTTGCGTGGCGTTTTGGTAGTCCGCGAGGGCGGCCATATAATCCTGTTCGCGCTTTTGATTAATGGCCTCCGTATCCTTGATCTTCTGGTCCAGGGCATGCTTTTCAAAGGCATTCAGGCCATAGAAGATCACGGCGCATACGGCGGCGGCTACCGCCAGAAAAATCGCTCCCCGGATCAATGTACGGAAAGGATCCTTTTGCTTTTTGCTTCTGCTCATATTGATCATCCTCTTCTTCCCAGGGATAGATTACCCCATGGGACTTGCATCCATGCATGTATATAAACGAAGGGCAGTTCCCTTTCCTTGCAGCAGGCGCGTCGCACGGGCGGCTGCCGGCAAAGGTATTAAAAATGCATTCGACCATGGGGGGTTGAAATCCTTCTTTTCTGTTAAGAAAGCGTACAGGCGGCTGCATTCCATGTTGTACCGGCGCAAAATCTTCGGGCGGAAATATGATGCTTTGAGCCGGAAATCTGCGGGAGTGCGTTTCCTTCCATTGACAATATCCCCAATCGTACCTAGTATATAGCATGGAAAATCGGAAAAGGAGCAAGCATATGCTGTCAATCTCGCATGTTTCCAAAAAATACGGCAAAACGGTGGCCAACAACGATATCAGCTTTCAGGTGGAGGATGGGCAGATTGCCGTTCTGCTGGGGCCCAACGGCGCGGGCAAATCCACCATGATCAAGTGCATCGCCGGGCTTTTGCGCCACGAGGGCAAAATCACCGTGAACGGCCATCCGAACAAATCCATCGAAGCCAAAAGGCTGCTGGGTTACGTGCCGGAAATGCCGGCTGTCTATGATCTGCTCACCGTAAAGGAGCATTTGGAGCTGATGGCCAGGGCCTACCGGCTGAGCGACTGGGAGAAGGACGCGCAGGCGCTTCTGTCAAGGCTGGAGCTGCATGACAAGCAGGATAAGCTGGGGCGGGAGCTTTCCAAGGGCATGCAGCAAAAGGTGAGCATTGCCTGCGCGCTCATCACAAGGCCCAAGGTGATCATATTCGATGAGCCCCTGGTGGGCCTTGACCCCCATGCCATCAAGGAATTAAAGGTTATTTTCCGGGAACTGAAGGCGCAGAATACGGCGGTGCTCATCAGCACCCATATGCTGGACAGCGTTGAAAACGACTGGGATGTGGCCCATATCATGGTGAACGGCGCCTTTGCCGCCAGCAAGCAAAACGATGGGCATATGGAAGGGGAAAAATCCCTGGAGGAGCTGTTCTTTGAGATCACCGAGGGAGGGGGCCTGAGCGCATGAGGGCGCTGCCGTATCTGTTTTATACAACGCTGAAAAACAGGCTCATCAACTTTTTTCGTAAACCGGCCAACTGGGTTGTGTCGCTTTTGATGGTGGCGATGCTCGGCTTTGTGATCTTTGCGGGCGGAAAGGGCGAGAACTCCGAAATCAGGCCCATACAGGAGCTGTATGCCATTGTTTCGCTGCTGTACATCGCCATGTTCGCGTTAACCGTGTATCCAGGTGTCAAAAGGGGCGCCACGCTGTTTACCCTGCCGGACATCCACCTGCTGTTTCCGTCCCCTTTGAAACCGCAGAAAATACTGCTGTATGGGCTTGTCAAACAGATGGGAACATCGCTTATGGTCGGCCTGTTCCTGCTTTTTCAATACGCCTGGGTCCACCAGCAGTACGGCGTGCCGCTGACCTTTTTGCTTTTGACGCTTGTGGGTTACGGCTTGACGCTTTTTTTAGGCCAATTGACGGTCATGGCTTTGTACCGCGCCACGCATGACAGCGCAAAGAAAAGAAGGGCGGCCAGAATCGCACTGATGGCATTGTGCGGCGCGGGAGCGCTGTATGTGCTGCTGCCCGTGTTTTCCAATACATCCGCCTGGGTGCAAACAGGGGCCGGACAATTATCCCGGATACCCATGCTTTTATTCCCCGTGGGCGGTTGGATGCGCGCGCTGGTGTCGGGGATATGGGAGGCGCGGTGGGTGCAGGCCCTGTGGAGCCTGGGGATAACCGTTTTGTGGACGGGTGCCTGCATTATGCTCCTTAGCCGGGAGCAAACCGATTTTTATGAGGATGTGCTCAAAACCACCGAGACGCTCCACCAAACTGTTGCCGCCAGGCGGGAGGGCAAGGTGCAGGAGGTTGTGCCCGAAAACGTGAAGGTGGGCAGGACGGGCCTGAACCGAGGGCTTGGCGCGGCCGTGTTCTACTACAAGCACCGGCTGGAAAGCCGGCGCGCCAGGCGGTTCTTGCTGGATACCGTAACGATGATCATGCTGCTTGTTACCCTTGCCTTTACCTTCATCATGCGGGGAAACGGGCTGGTGCCCAGCCTTGCGTTTGCCACGTATATGCAGCTTTTCACCGTGGCTTCCGGCCGTTGGGTGAAGGAACTGGCGCGCCCCTATATCTATCTGATTCCCGAAACATCCTTCCGCAAGCTGATCCATTGCCTGCGGGAATCCATGCTGGGTTTTGTGGTGGAAGCGGTGCTGCTCATGATTCCCATGGGGCTTATGCTGAGCCTTGCGCCGCTGGAAATCGCTTTCATGGTGCTCGCGCGCATCAGCTTTTCCCTTCTGTTTGTGGCGGGCAGCCTTTTATCGGAAAAACTGTTCAGCGGCATGAAAGTAAAATCCCTGCTGCTGATGCTCTATCTCCTTGTCATGATTTTGCTGGTGCTGCCTGGCGCGGTGCTCTCCGTCGTCTTGTCCTCCATTAACTGGCTGTTTCTGTCTCCGGTTATCACGGTTCTTGCGGTGCTGTCGCTGACGAACCTCATTCTCTCCCCCCTGATCTTTTTCCTTTGCCGGAACATACTGAACAATCCGGAATGGGGAAATACGTAAAAACGCGGAGGGGGCGCACCCCTCCGGCACAGACTGGGGGATATGGTTGCCTGAGCGCTTGATACTGCCTATGAACCGCTTTTGCTCAGCAGCCAGTTTATCAGGTCGGTATAGACTTCCAGGCGGTTTACCTCGTTGAACACCTCGTGACGGGCATCGGGATAAAGCTTCACCGTGACATCATGAAGCCCCGCAGCCAAAAAATCATCCGCCACACGCTTCATCCCGGCGCCGTTTTTGCCCACCGGGTCGCGGCTGCCCGATAAAAACAGCACGGCAAGCGCCTTGTCCATGGCCTTCAGGCCATCCAGCCCGGTCAGCCGGTTCAGGCCTGTGAACAGGTCGTGATAGCCCTTGGCGGTAAACAGAAAACCGCACATCGGATCATCCACGTAGGCCTGCACCTGCGCTTCGTCCCGGCTGAGCCAGTCAAAGGGCGTCTTTGCGGGCAGGAATGGCTTGTTGTTGGCGGAGAAGGCCAGCGTATCCACCAATTTGGCCGGCCGGCTTCCCCTGCCCAGCAGGATAAGCGCCCTGGACAGGATGAGGCCCAGCCGGGCCTCTGCCGGGCTGAAGGCGCCGGTGCCGGACAGCACCGCGCCGCGCAGCCCGGCGCTATGCTCAAGCAGGTAGCAGCGCACAAGAAAGCTGCCCATGCTGTGCCCCAGCAAAAAATAGGGCAGGTCCGGATACTCGCTTTTTGTATCGAGGCGCACCTTATGCATATCGGACACAAGCGCGTCCCAGCCGCCTTTTTTCATGAAAAAGCCTTGCAGCACAGCCGTATCCCCATGGCCCAGGTGATTGTGGCCCACTACGGCAAAGCCTGCTTCCGCAAGCGCCCGGGCCAGGGCATCATACCGGCGGATATGCTCCGCCATGCCATGTGTCAGCTGCACTATGCCCCTTGGGCCGCCTTCCGGACGCCAGATGTGCCGAAGAAGCGGATCACCCGCTTTGGATAGGAAAGGCTTCTCCTCAAACGCAATCATTCGCGAAC
>JAEWNM010000003.1 GCA_023392755.1 Bacillota bacterium | reverse complement strand
ATAGTAAAGGCATGAACCGACATGAGGTTGCCCGCGGCAAGAGGAGGAGTATACAGCAATGAAATACTTAATAGGGATTGACGGCGGGGGCACGCATTCCCGTTTGCTGGCAGTTGATCTTTCCGGCAGCAAAATCGGCTTCAGCTGCGGTAAAAGCACCAATGTGGAAAGCAACCCCATCTCCGTGGTCAAGCAAAACTTTGTGATGCTTCTGAAGGATTTTTGCGACACCTATGGCCACGCGCTCAACGACTGCGTCGGCCTGTGCTTTGGCACGGCGGGCGTGGACACCGAATCCACCAGGCGGATGATTGAAAACATGCTGGACGGCCTGAAATTATCCTGCCCGGTGAAAGTGGTAAACGACGCGGTGATCGCCCTGTACGCCAATACACGCGGCAAACCCGGCATTATGCTGATTTCAGGCACCGGCTCCATCGGGTATGGGATCAACGCGCAAAAAAGGACATGGCGGGTAGGCGGTTTCGGCTATATCGTCGGCGATGAGGCTTCCGCTTATTGGGTTGCCCGCCTGGGCATCACCGCCGCGTTGCGCGCATACGACCATTCGGGGCCTGAGACCTGCATGGTCAATGATTTTTGCAAGTATCTGCACCTGAGTGAATTTGATGAAATCGTGGACTTCGTTTATCAAAAGAACAAAAGTGACCTGGCGCGCCTGAACCATGTGGTGGTTAACGCCCATTCAAAGGGCGATGCCGTTGCTACTTCCATTATGAACAAAACGTTGGATGAAATCTGCCTGATTGTTGAGACAGTCGTTCGTGAGCTGGAAATGGACAAGGAGCCATTCCCCCTGCTTTTTGGCGGCGGCTTTCTGCTCAACAACAAATGGCTTCGCAAATCCGCCGAAGAGCGCATCACCGCACAGTTCCCGAATCTGACCGTTTCCCCATTGCAGACAGAGGCGGAATGGGGCGCCGTATATATGGCGGCCGATATGGCCGGCATCACAATGCATACCGCAGGGGAAAAAAGCGCACACACCGAAGTGGCTGCGCTTTCATAATAGAGCTCGCCTGTTACAAGTAACCACTGTTCTCCTTGTGCTTCGAATAACGGAGGGAGTTGATGCGGGAAAAGACGCGCCCCGATTTTTCGAAATACGATCGACAAAATGAGGAGGAAAGCCAAAAATGAAAAAAGCCATGTCTGCCCTTGTCGCATTGCTCATGCTCCTGATGGCCGTACCCTTTGCGGGCCTTGCGGAAGACGTCGTCACCATCGACTATTGGCAGTATTTCTACGAGTCTAAAGTAAACCTGATGACCGAGCTGATTGCCGAATTCGAAGCGGCGAACCCCGGCATCAAGGTTGTGCAGACCACCTTCCCCTACGACTCCTACCAGGAAAAGCTGGCCGCCGCGATTGCCGCGGGCGAAGGTCCCGACATCGTGAACCTCTTCTACGGCTGGGTCCCCAAGTATGTCAAAGCCGGCGCGTTGCAGGAGCTGCCCGCGGCCTCCTTCTCCGCCGATATCATCGAATCTGATTTTGCCCCGCTGGTGAAAATCAACAAGTTCGACGGCAAGTATTACACCATTCCCATCGCCGTGCGCACGCTGGGCCTATTCTACAACAAGGATATCCTTGCGGAAAACGGCTTTGAAGCCCCGCCTTCCACATTGGAGGAAATGGTGAATATGGCGGTCGCCTGCACCAAGCGGGATGCCAACGGCTCCTTGCAGGTGGAGGGGCTCACCTTCCAGCCCAGCGGACAGCTGCACACCTACTTCCGCCCGGTCCTATTGCAGCAGTTTGGCCAGGCTCCGCTTTCCGACGATTACCGCACCGTGCTGTGGAATAAATCCGAGGGCGGCTATGAAGCCTTTGCGTGGCTGTGTGATCTGGCCAGCAAGCACCGCGTCGGCGAGCAGGATTTCATGACGGATGATGTGACGGCTTTCCGCCAGGGTGCCGCCGCCATGACCATCGACGGTTCCTTCCGCCTTGGCACCCTTGCCAATGACAAGGACCTGCACTACGGCGTAACCGTACTCCCCTCCAACAACGGCGTTTCCTCCTCCTTCGGCTCCTTCTGGACCAACGGCATTCTCAAGGGCGTAGAAGGCAAGGAACTGGAAGCCAGTGAAAAATTCTTGGCCTTCTTAACTTCCCAGGAAGTCATGAAGCGTTGGACGCTGAATATCGGCGAGATCGGCGCCCGCACCTCTATTGCCCAGGATGAAGAACTTCTGGCCAACGAGTTGCTGGCCCCCTTCATCAAGATGCTGCCGGTTGCCACCTCTTACTTCTATGTGGATGAAGCCGCTGACCGCCAGGTCATTCTGGACGCCATCAATATGGTTTTGATGGAGGGCATGGACCCCCGTGAAGCGCTCGACTACGCGGTGGGGCAAGCGCAGGCGATACTGGATTCCTACTGGAACGATTAATATTGCCCCGGGGACGCTCTTTGCTCTTTGAAAGGGCGTCCCCGCTTTATGACTCCACGATTGTGCTACAGCACACAGGAGGAAAGAGCAATGCTTAGGCAGACCGTGAAGAAGAGAAGGGGGCTGTCGTTACGGCAGCAGCAGGCGCTCTGGGCATATGCGTTCCTCGCCATCCCCCTCGTTTTCTTTGTTTGGATACGCATCTATCCTGTCTTTTCGGCGTTCAATATCAGCGTACGAAAGTGGAATATCCTTTCCTCCGACACGCCGTTCGTCGGCTTTAGCAACTATGCAAAGCTGTTTTCCGACGCTGCTTTCATCAAAGTGATCGGCAATACGCTGTACTATGTTCTGCTTTGCGTGCCCATCGGGCTGATCCTGGCCCTGTGCATCGCACTGATGCTCAACCGCATCAAACACGGGGTCGGTTTCTTCCGCGTTTTGTACTTTATACCGTATGTCACCAGCGTTGTCGCCGTCTCCTGGGTGTGGAGATGGCTGTTCATGAAAACCGGCGGCATCATCAACAACGTACTCCTGTCCGTCGGCCTGCAGGCGCAGCCCTTTATGGGCAGCACAGCCCAGGCCATCTATGTCGTAGCCTCCAACGTGGTATGGCAAAGCCTTGGCTTCAAGGTCATCATTTTCCTGGCCGGGCTCAAGCAAATCCCCGCGGTCTATTATGAGGCGGCGTCCATGGACGGCGCGAAGCCGTGGCGCCAGTTTCTGCACATCACCCTGCCGCTTTTAAACCCAACGTTGGTATACTTGAGCGTCATGACCATGATACAGACGCTTCAAATCTTTACCCAGATAAAAAACATAAGCTTTCAGGGCACAGGCGGGCCGCTCAATTCCACCAACAGCATCGTGCACTACATCTATCAAACGGGCTTCCAAAGCTTCAATATGGGCTATGCCAGCGCCATGACGGTTACGCTTTTCCTTTGCATACTGATCATTTCCCTTTTCCAGATGAAGGTTCTGAACAAGAAGATTGAATATTGAGGAGGGCAGTGCATGAAAGCAAAACGCAGGCATGGGGATTTGCCGTGGATGTATGTGCTGCTTTCCATCGGCGGCTTCCTTATGCTTTTCCCTTTTATATGGATGGTTCTTACTTCCTTCAAAACCGGCTCGGATATCTACAGCTTTTCGCTGATCCCCAAGCCCTTTGTCGCGGCAAACTACGCCACGGTTCTTGGCAAAACCAGCTTTTTGCGCTGGTTTTCCAACAGCATGTTCATCGGCGTTGTCACTACGGCCTCCGTGCTTTGCTTTGACACGCTTACGGGCTATACGCTGTGCAAAATGAGCTTTCCGGGAAAGAATCTGATATTTATCGTCATCCTCTCCACATTGATGGTGCCCACGGAGATGCTGGTCATACCCTGGTATCTGATGAGCAGCAGCCTTGGCTGGATCAATACATACTGGTCCATCATGTTCCCCGGTGTGATTTCAGCCTTTGGCATATTCATGATCCGCCAGTTTTTTGAAGGCGTGCCCAACGACCTGATCGAGGCCGCGCGCATCGACGGGCTGAATGAATTTGGCATCTATTGGCGCATCGCACTGCCGCTTATCAAGCCGGCCATTTCCGCTCTGGCCATCTTCACCTTCCTTGGAAACTGGAATGCCTTCCTCTGGCCGGTCATCATCGTCAGCAACTATGACCTGTATACGCTGCCGGTGGGCCTGTCCCTGTTTTCCACAGACGCCGGCTCGCAATGGGAGCTGATCATGGCCGCCGCCTCCATGGCCACCGTGCCCGTTTTGATTGTGTTTATGGTATTTCAAAAACAGATTATTGAAGGCATCCATCTCTCCGGCATGAAATCTTGATCGGGAGGTCTTCCTATGTCCATAATTGATTTTCATGTGCACTTCGGCGTGGCTGGATATTCACTTGGAAAATCCTATCAGGAGACATACGGCGAAGAAAAATGGCGCATCGTTCAGGAAAAGAACAAGGTGCAGCAGGATCGCTGGCGCAAGGCCTGGCGGTTTGACAAGCCTTTGCCGCCAGAGGAGGATGTGGGCACCACCGCAAAGATGTGGCTGGCCGAGATGGACAAGAACGACATCTCCCACATGGTCTTTGTGACCTGCGGCAACAACGACATTGCTTCCCATGTCGCAAGCCTCGCGCCGGACCGGTTCATTGCTTTTGCCCATCATAACCCGGATGAAAAGGATGCCGCCGAGAAGCTCAGGCACGCTGTCACCCATCTTGGCCTGAGGGGCTATAAAATACTCGGCCCGGCCGTTGATACGGCGCTGGACGACCCGTCCCTTGAGCCCGTGTGGGAGGTATGCGAGGAGTACGGGATTCCCGTTTTGATCCATTTCGGCATTCTGGGCGGCGCCGGGGGCATCGCCCGCCATGTGAACATGAGCCCCATGGTGATCCACGACGTTGCGAAGGCGCATCCTTCCATACCTTTTGTCATCCCCCATTTCGGCTGCGGAGAAACAAAGGATACGCTCTTTTTGGCCTGGGCCTGCCCCAACATATACATCGATACCTCCGGCTCCAATCAATGGACGCGCTGGATGCCTTATCCGCTTACAGTGCGCGACCTTTTCCAAAAATTCTATCAAACCATCGGCCCATCCCGCATATTATTCGGCACAGATTCCTTTTGGTTCCCGCGCGGCTTCGTACGCCCATATTTTGATGCGCAGATGCGGGACTGCGTGGAACTGGGCATGCCTGATGGCGATATCGATTTGATCTTTTCGGGCAATGCAAAAACGCTGCTAAAGATTCGTTGATGGCAAAGGAAGGACATGCTGTATGCGCATTCGGGAAGAAATAAGGGAATACGACGGTCTTGCCTTCCCCGGAAAAACGTTTGCCGATGCTGTGCTGGAGCCCGTCTTCAACACGCAGCGCGACCATTATTACCATGCTTTTCTGGAGATCAGCCTGGCCCACGCGGTCATGCTGCGCGAGCAGAATA
Source organism: Bacillota bacterium (assembly GCA_023392755.1). GTDB lineage: Bacteria > Bacillota > Clostridia > Christensenellales > Aristaeellaceae > JAEWAH01. The sequence continues at coordinate 9,237 of JAEWNM010000003.1, read as the reverse complement.
TCATCACCGAAGCTGATGCGAAGGGTATCATCCGCGGGCTGAATGCGGTGGGCCAGCGGGATTTTTCCAATGCGTCCTACGATCCCAGATATGAAGATATGTTTTTCATGCTGGAAAAGGCGCTGTCGGAGGAAATCGGCGCGGACCTGGCAGGACGGCTGCATATTGCCCGCAGCCGCAACGATGTGGGCATCTGCCAGTTCCGCATGGCTTTGCGGCTTAAGGTGCTAGGCTGCATGGAAGCCGTTTCGCGCTTTATGGAAACGCTTCTTAATGTGGCTTCCGATCATGTGGATACGCTGATGCCGGCTTATACCCATACCCAGCCCGCCCAGCCTACCACGCTGGCCCATTATCTGCTTGCATTTTACGATGGGCTGGAACGCAGCATGAAACGGCTTTCGTCGGCGTACCACTGCGTAAACCTGTCCCCCATCGGCGCGGCCGCCATCACAACCACCGGCTTTCCCATCAGCAGGGAGCGCATGTGCGCGCTGCTGGGCTTTGACGGTCTGGTGGAAAACTCCTACGACGCCATCGCCGGCGTGGATTACCTTACCGAGACAGCCTCCGCCCTTGTCACCCTGGGTGTTGACCTCTCCCGCTTCCTTAAGGATACGCTGGATTTTTGCACGCGCGAGTATGGCTACTACCGTTTGGCCGACCCTTATGTGCAGATCAGCAGCATTATGCCCCAAAAGCGGAACCCATCCTCCCTGGAGCATGCCCGGCCCATCGCCAGCGCGTTGATTTCCAATGCCCAGGCCGCATTTGCGCTGCTGCACAATACGCCCTTTGGCGACATGGTGGATTCTGAGGAACAGCTTCAGCCGTATCTGTACAATGCCGTCACCTGCGCCGTACGTGTGCTTTCGCTGCTGACCGTCAACTTTGCCACCATGGAAATCCAGAAGGATTTGATGTGCAAACGTGCCGGGGAAGGGTTTATTACCGCCACGGAGCTGGCGGATACGCTGGTCAGGGAAAAAGGCCTGTCCTTCAGGGAAAGCCACCGCATCACCAGCACCATTATCCGCGCGCTGCACGCCAGAGGCCTCACCCAGGAGGACCTGCATGCCGAGCTTTTGCAGGAATTGCTGGGCGGCGATACACCGGTGGATGAGGCGCTCATCAGAAAAGCGCTGGACCCCGGCCATTTTGTCAAAATCCGCGGCGCTACCGGCGGGCCGGCTCCCAGCGAGCTTCTTCGCATGCTCCATGCCCGGCAGCAGCGCTTTATTGCGTGCCGGGAGGAGACGCAGGCGCTCGCTCAAAACCTCACTCTGGCCAAGAACCTTCTAAAGGCCAGCCTCGGGGCATACACTGCAGACTAACTCATTATAATACAGTAATAAATGCCCCCTTGCCGTCACACTTGGCTTCTGCCAGGTCCGAAGGTATTGGGGGCATTGTTCCATAGGTCGCGGGATATAGGCGCATTGAATGCGGTTTCACTTTTTCAGCGCCAGCACCATATCCAGTATATCGTCCGCCAATTGTGCCTTGCTTTGCATCGGGCGCGCCAGCGCGCCGTCTTTTGTAATCAGCGTGGCGATATTTGTATCCACCGAAAAACCCGCGCCGGGCGCGGTTACATCGTTGGCCACAACCATATCCGCGTTCTTCTTTGTCAATTTCGCCCTTGCGTTTTCCACAAGGCTTTCTGTTTCTGCGGCAAAGCACACCAGTATCTGCCCCGGCTTTTTGCGTTCGCCCACAGCCGCGGCAATGTCCGGGTTCTCCGCCATTTGAAGGGTCAGCGGTTCTGCCCCATGCTTTTTTATCTTTTGGGTGCTTGTGTTCATAAAGCGATAATCCGCCGGTGCCGCCGCCTGTATGATGACGTCGTTCTCAATGCAGCGGGACAGCATCACCTTGTGCAAATCCATCGTTGTCTCAACATTCACCAACGCAACGCCGTACGGAACAGGCAAATGCACGGGGCCGCTCACCAGCGTCACACATGCGCCGCGTTTTTGGGCCTGCCCGGCAATGGCATAGCCCATTTTCCCGGATGAATCGTTGGTGAGATAGCGCACCGGGTCCAGCCGTTCCCTGGTGGGTCCGGCCGTCACAAGCACGCGCAAGCCGGCCATATCCTGCTTTTGCGTCAGGCAGGCCGCAATCGCCTCCACAATCTCCTGCGGTTCGGCCATGCGGCCCACGCCCTCCGTGCCTTCGGCCAGAAAACCCGTACCCGGCCCTACGGTCATAACGCCGCGCATGGCCAGCACCCGCATATTCTCCCGGGTGGCCTCCGCCTCCCACATGTTTGTATTCATGGCAGGGGCCACAAGCAGCGGGGCGCGGGTAGCCAGCACCGTTGTGGAAAGCATGTCGTCGGCAATGCCGTGCGCCATTTTGGCCAGGATGTTGGCCGTGGCGGGCGCGATGCAAAACAGCGAAGCCCGCTTGGCCAGCGCGATATGCTCCACTTCCCAGGTTTCCGGCCGGTCAAAGGTGTCCGTTACCACAGGGTGGTTGGAAATCGTTTCAAAGGTAAGGGGCGTGACAAACTCACAAGCGTTTTTTGTCATGACAACAAACACCTGCGCATCAAGCTTCCTAAGGCGGGAGGCCACCTCTACCGCCTTGTAGGCGGCAATGCCCCCCGTCACCCCAAGTACGATATCCTTTCCCCGCAGCATCATGTCACTCATCATCCTCCGCTTTGCGGGAGTAGGTAATCAGGCCGCGGTTGATCTCCTCCACCGCCAGCTTCAAAGGCTTCATCTCCTTGCGGTCCAGAAGCGGCTGCCCCCCGGCTACCAGCTGACGCGCGCGCTTGGCAGTCTCTACCACCAGGGTGTAGCGGCAGTCCACCTTTTCGCCCAGTTCCACAATGGTAGGTTCAACGATTGACATGTTTATTTCCTCCTCAAGCTTCTATTCTTCCGCCACGGTCGGGAAAAAGCGGATTGTCCTTTGTTTTTCGGCGGTCACGATGCTATACAGCTGCTCGTAGGCCAAGTCAAGCTCGTCGTTGACCACCGCGTACTGGTAGCGCGACAACTGCTCAATCTCACCCCGGGCATTGCCAAGGCGCCGCCTGATCTCCACCGGATCATCCGTGTTCCTGGTGTGAAGCCGCACCTCCAGCGCCTTGTAGCTGGGCGGCAGTATGAACACGGTCACGCATTCCCGCTCCTTGTCCATCACCTTGCGGGCGCCCTGGGGATCGATATCCAGCAGTATGTTTTCCCCCCGGCAAATGCTCTCATACACCTGGGATTTCAGTGTTCCGTACCGGTGCCCGTGCACCACGGCGTGTTCCAGAAAGGCATCTTCCGCCAATAGCTGATCAAAGCGTTCGTCGGAGATAAAATGATAATGAATGCCCTCCGTCTCGTTGCTGCGCTGCGCCCGCGTCGTAACGCTGACAGAAAAACGGAAACTGGGGTCCTCCTTCAAAAGCCTCTGCGCCAGCGTTCCCTTTCCCGTTCCCGAAGGCCCGGAAATAACCAGAAGCATGCCCTTTCTTTGTACCTGCATTCCCCTATTCCTCTCCTTCGTCCTCGCCGGACGATGTTTCCCGCGTGCTTAAGCGGTTGGCCACCGTTTCAGGCTGTACAGGGGAAAGCACCACATGGTCGCTGTCCATGACAATGACCGCCCTGGTGCGCCTGCCATATGTGGCGTCTATCAGCCGCCCGCTTTCCCTGGCGTCCTGTACCAAGCGCTTGACAGGTGCGGATTCGGGGCTGATGATAGCGATCAGCCTGGTGGCGGAAACCATGTTGCCAAAGCCGATATTGATAAGCTTGGGCCCCATCCTGTCCCTCTTTCCCGGGCTATTGCCCGCTATTCAATATTCTGCACCTGTTCCCTGAGCTTTTCTATTTCACACTTGGCCGCAACGACCCAGTTGGTTATCTCCGCATCTGCCGCCTTGGAGCCTATGGTATTGACTTCACGGTTCAGCTCCTGCACCAGAAAATCAAGCTTTCTGCCCGCCTCACCGTCACCGCCGAGGCAGCCGCGCATTTGCTGGATATGGGAGGAAAGCCTTGAAAGTTCCTCGTCAATGGCGCACCGGTCTGCAAAAAGGGCCACCTCCTGGGCCAGGCGCTGTGGCTCCACAACCGTAACGGCCATTTCAGCGAGCCTTGCTTCCAGGCGCTCGCGGTAGAGGTGTGCCACGCCGGGAGCCTTTTGGGCAATTTTCGCAGCATATTGCTCAAGCTGTTTCAAGTGGGATTCCAAGTCCTCCCTAAGGGCCAGCCCTTCCTCTTCCCGCATATTAACGACGTCCCAAAGAACAGACTCCAGCGTTTTTGCCATAAGGCCTGTCACGGCATCCCTATCTTCCTCCCGTTCGGCAACGCGAAGCACATCCGGCAAAGCGGCAAAATGCGACAGGGCAATGTCATCGCCGGCTTCTGAAATGGAGGCCATACGGCATAGCGCCTGCTTGTAAGCACATAGCAGCGGTTCATCCACCGAGACTTCCCGGGCATCCTCCCGGTTGTTGCGGTAGCTGATAAAAACATCCGCGTGGCCCCTTTTCAATACCGCGGACAACCGGGCGCGGATCGGCTCTTCCAGAAAGCTCAGGTTCCTGGGCATGCGGAATCCTATGTCCAAAAAACGGTGATTAACCGTTTTCACTTCCACTGTCATCTCACGGCCATCCGCCGCAAATTGCCTTCGGCCGTACCCCGTCATGCTGCGCATCAAACGTCCTCCGAAACCTTCCTCAAGTTATATATTATACCACAGGCAATACGGCCTGAAAAGCCATCCGCCGCGTTTTTTCGAAATTCCTGCCATTGTGCATACGCCCTGAACAGGCGCACCTTTTTGCACGCTTGAAATACGTGCAGGGGAACACATGCCTTCTTGTCCGCATAATGTAAACATTGGATGGAGTTCATCCAAATTTCGCAGAAGAATGAGGATTGTATATGAGAAATCCCAATTACCATTATGTGCCCCAGGGTGTCGGCCCGGGACGCTACGGCCCAGGCCGCCATCCCTGCTACCCGCCCCCCTGTCCGGTGCCCGATATACGTCCTGTAATGTCCTGCCCACCCGGGCCGCCCACTCCTCCGTACCCGCCGTATCCGCCCTGCCCCTCATCTCCTGCCTGTCCTCCCTGTCCTCCCTGCCCGCCTTGCCCGCCCTCCCACTGCATCCCAGGCCCTCCGGGACCTCCGGGACCTCCAGGACCTCCGGGCCACCCCGGGCCTATGGGATGTAGAGGCCCAATAGGGCCGACTGGGCCGACCGGACCCACAGGGCCGACCGGGCCTACAGGGCCTACAGGGCCTGCCGGTGCCACAGGCGCTACCGGCGCCGCCGGACCGACCGGACCCACAGGGCCTACAGGACCCACCGGGCCCACAGGGGCTACCGGCGCTGCAGGACCGACCGGCGCAACGGGTGCCACAGGCGCTACAGGTGCTACGGGCGCAACCGGGGCCACCGGAGCTACAGGCGCAACCGGGCCTACAGGAGCCACAGGTGCTACGGGCGCAACCGGACCTACCGGGCCCACCGGACCTACAGGACCTACAGGACCTACCGGGCCGACTGGACCTACCGGCGACACAGGCCCAACCGGGCCTACCGGTGACACTGGTCCTACCGGGCCCACCGGCCCAACAGGGCCTACTGGGCCTACTGGACCCACCGGCGATACTGGGCCCACCGGTCCGGCCAATATCCTCCTGGGTATTCAGACGCAGCTGCTGGCCTCCGGCGGCGCTTTGATAGCCGACGGCGACCCAATTGTCTTTGATACGATCACCAATGACCAAGCCAATGACATCAGCTATAACCTGGCTACAGGCGATTTCACCATCACCGCTCCCGGCAACTACTACGTTACCTGGTGGGTTGCCGTTGATGGCTCTGATGGCCCGATCAATCTGGCCTTCGCTGTTGAGGTCAATGGAATCGGCGGTGTGATCGGCACCGCGCCTACCATTACAGGACAAATCAATGGCAGTGCCCTGATCACCGTCGTTGTAACGCCCGCTACTATTAACCTTGTCAATGTCACAGGCGCTTCAATCGTACTCGCGGGCACTTCAGTACAAGCCAACATGATTATTACTGAGGTTGGCCTGTTGTAAACAAGCAATGATAAGGCCGCCGGTGTCATGCCGGCGGCTGCAAATTCTATTTTTCCGGCTTGTCAACCTGCAGGGACGTGCCGATGCCCAGTATTTCCGATGCGCGCCGGGCGCTGGCGTTGGTGCCTGATGTTTTCCCCACATGAATGATTTGCTCACCCATGAATACCATGGTAGCCGTTTGTCCCCCGTCCAGATTGAAGCCTGTCCGGCAGCCCTTTTCCAAAAGCATTTCCGCAAGGAAGGAAATCCCCGCGCCACGGCTCTTGCTGTGGCGGCCTTCCAGCATCATGGCAAAGTAATGGCCCGGTTCCACCATGCCCACCGCCGTACGCGGTGCGCTGCTTCTGCCATATTTTTTCAGCGCCGCTTCATTCAGCTCCCCATCCATAATCAAATAGGGGCCGAAAGCCAGCACATCCAGCGCGCCCATTTCCAGATACTCCTGCGCCGTATGGGCATCGGAGGCATATACCTCCATGCGCCCGTCGGGATACAGCGCCATGTTGTCCAGGTTTGGAAAGGTGCCCTTGTTGTGGGCCAGTGTTTTTTCTGCCAAAATTTTACCATCCCGTATGAGGATGCCGGCACGCTGCTTCTGCCTGAGCCGTAAATGGGCAAAATCACTGTTAACGGCAAATACGGTGCCGTTTTTTTTGGCAACGTTGGCGGGCCAGTCCTCACTGTTTACGCGTTCCTCCGGATCGTTGGGGATACAGCGGAAAACATCCCCGTCGCGGCTATGGATTTCCGCCTCATACCAGGTAAGGTTCTTTCCCTTGTCATATTTGCGGAATATTTCAACCTTCAGCGTTGCGGATGCGTAACGCCACACGCCGTCCTTTTCGTTTTGGTAAACAAATTCGCCTTCCCCCAAAAAACCTTCCGCGTCCAGCTCGGGAAAATTCCCTTCCGCAGCATACCCAAAGGCCGCCGGAAAAAGAAGCGTCATAAGGACCAGTAACGACAGCAAACGTTTCATGTCTCTTCCTCGTTTCATCAGGCAGTAAACCTACTGAGCATACCATGAAAAAAGGGCGGCATCAACGGAACGCTTATTTCCAGCCGCCTCAAACCGCAATTTTACATATTTTACATAGCATCAGCCGATGCCCATCAGCCGGTGAAGAATCTCCTGGTACCCCTGCTCCACGTTCCCCAGGTCCCGGCGGAATCGGTCCAGGTCCAGCGGTTCGTGGGTTCTGGCATCCCAGAACCGGCAGGTGTCGGGTGAAATTTCATCCGCAAGTATGATCTGCCCGTCAAGCCTGCCAAACTCCAGTTTGAAATCGATCAGCTCAATGCCTATGTCTTTGAGATAAGCGGTCAATATATCGTTTATCTTAAGCGCCATAGTGTACATGACGGCCAACTCGTCCTGCGTACAAAGACCCATGGCCCGGATGTGCGTTTCATTGATAAGCGGGTATTCCAGTTCCTCATCCTTCAACGTGCATTCCAGCACGGTGCTGTTAAGCCGCGTTCCCTCCGCGTAGCCAATGCGCCTGGCCAGGCTCCCGGCCACAATATTGCGCACCTTGACGGCCACCGGCACAATTTCCACGCGTTTGATGACCGATTGCCTCGCGTCCAGCTTGCTGACAAAATGATTGGGTATTCCCTGGCCGGACAGCAGCGTGAACAGATGGCAGCATATTTCGTTGTTTATTTCACCCTTGCCAACAATCCGCCCGCGTTTGAGCCCGTGAAAAGCCATAGCTTCATCCTTAAAATGAACGACCAGAAGATGCGGGTCATCCGTCTGGAAAATCTTTTTCCCCTTGCCTTCACGGATCAGTCCGCCGATTTTCATGCACGATGCTCCTTTGCGTCCTGCCTGTATGCCGCATAAAAGATTGGCCCTTAGTTTATCAGAAAAGACGCTTTTCTTCAAGAAATTTTCAGGTATATACGAATTTCATGCGCAATTTTCCCGAAATCGTCCGCCTTCCAGCCTTGCCAAGCTTAATCCCTGCTCAAAAAAACCAGCAGGCAGCCTGCCGTAAAGCGGATGACAGCCTCAGACCCGGCAAATTCATTGCTGATCCCCAAGGGAAAATCCTGTGTAAGCACCGCGTCACGCAGAGGATATTTCACGTTTTCCAGCGTCACGCCTTCGCAAGAACCGGCGTAAGCCAGCACCGAAAGCTTGAAGCCCTCCGCCCGCGGGATGCGTACTTCCCCTGGCTCAAGGGCGGTGACCCGGTTGTGTTTGTCCATCATCCACATGGTAATGCCCCGTCGGGCCGCATAGACCAGCAGCTGCAAATTGGCAACGGTATGGTCCAGGCGCCCGCCGATCCCCCCCGCCAGTACAAAGGAGCCGCAGCCTGCGCCTAAGCCGCACTGAAGGCACAAAAACGTATCCGTCTCGTTTTTTTCCCGTTCAGCCCTGAGGATGCGGCACCCCGGCGGAAGATCGTCGGGCACTTTTCCAAGGGAGTCAAAGTCACCCACCAGCGCGTGGGGCAGAATATTCTCTTTGCGTGCCGGCACCAGCCCCCCGTCGGCACAGACGATGAAATCATCCTCCCGCAAATCCACAATGCCCCGTATGCCGTCCGGCGCCCAGGCCGGTATGATTATGCACCGCCGCACGGCTGCCACCTTCTTCATTGTTTCTTTGCCGCCGAAAAAAAGAAGCTGCATCCGAAAAGCATGCAGGGTACGCCTGCCCGCTTTCCGGATACAGCATATATCCGTTTGCTTATTCGGCTTTGGGTTCTTCCGCAGCGGCGGCCTCTGTGGCCTCTTCCTGCTCTTCCTTGGGTGCCGCGGCGTCAAACTCCCCTTCGCCGGGTATATCCTGGCTGTAGTTGAAGGCCTCGTCCTCCAGCACCTCGCGTATGCTCAGGCTGATGCGCTTTTCGGCAGGCTCCACCTTGAGAACCTTCACGCGCACGTTCTGCCCCACTTTAACGGCATCTTCCACCTTCTGCACGCGGGTCAGAGCACACTGGGAAATATGCACCAGGCCATCCAGGCCGGGCTCCAGTTCCACAAACGCGCCAAAGGTGGTGATACGCACCACTTTGCCTTCCACCACGGAACCGACGGCGTATTTTTCTTCCGCCACATCCCAGGGCTTGGGCTGAAGCTGTTTGTAGCCAAGCTGGATACGTTCCCGTTCCTTGTCCAGGGACAGTATTTTGACCTGTAT
>JAEWNM010000337.1 GCA_023392755.1 Bacillota bacterium | reverse complement strand
AGCTTGAAGGCCATGGCTGCGGGGACAAGTGCAAAAAAGGTATCCGCGCCATGGATGCCAGGCTTTGGCGGAACCATCAACCGTTCAAGGACCGGATGCTTCTTTTCGCCGCTCACAGAAAAAACCGCCTCCCCGTTCAGGCTGTCGGCGTTATGCAGACGTACGCAGTATAAACCGCTTGTGTTCAATACAGATGAGTTTCAGGTAATTTTGTATCGAAGATGGCGTTGCTATCCAAATGTGCCATATACAAACAATAAACCTGGAATTGACATTGGCATCATCTGCCTTTGACATTTACCCCTTATACTCCGTTATGGTTCCGGGATTTGGGAACCAAATAAGGGAAGGAGTGACAGGGAACATGAAGAAGACCATTTTTGTGGCTGTGCTGCTGATGTGCCTGCTTGCCATCGGCGCGTACGCTCAGGAACGGGAGGGGCTTACCTATACGGACCCGTATATGGTAACCTTGAACCCCGGCACGCAGATGAATATCATCTGGCTGACCAAGGAGCCGTGCGAGGGCATCGTGGAGTACGGCACGACCCCGGCGCTTGGCAATATCGCAACCGCCCAGCAGTATGAGATCAAAGGCTTCCGCACGTCCGCAACCCCCGAAGGCTATGATGCCGTTCCTGAAAACAATCCCGAAATCCCCGTCTACCAGCTCATTTCCACGCTCAATAACCTTGAGCCCGGCAAAGTGGTTTATTATCGCGTGACCACCACCAAGGGCGACAAGTCCGAAACGACCAAAAGCTTCTTCTTCAAGACTGCTCCTGCTGCGGGCAGCGATTTTGACTTCGCGCTGGTGAGCGATATGCAGCTGAAAGTCAAAACAAAGGAAACCCTTTATTTCCTTGGCATGCAGCACAAGGATTTCCTGCTCTTTGCAGGGGACCTCAGCAACACCCCCTGGAAGGTTGGCGAATGGTTTGGCGTTAACGGCTGCTTCCAGGCCCCCGGTGAGGATGACCGCACCTTTTTCGAGGCGCTGCAGCAGGATGACAGCAATTGCCAGTTGATGCAGTATATGCCCATCTTCTACTGCGCGGGCAACCATGAGGTGGATGACCAGCGCGTATGCACCGACAAGGCATTGGCGGTGGATGACTCAAACTGGAGCTGGTCCATTTACATGCAGCTGTTCCGCCCGCTTTATCCGGACCAGGAATACGGCGTAGGCGGCAAACATTGGTACAGCGCAGATTACGGCGATATGCACATCACCTCCCTCAATGTGCACCGCTGGCAGTCCTGGGGCGGCTTTGAAGCTCCCGGCTGGATCACCAAGGACGATATCTCCCCAGAAAGCACGCAGGCAAAATGGCTGGAAGAAGACCTCAAAAGCACCGATGCCAAATATAAGTGGGTTATCATGCACTGGCATATGGTCAACCGCGGCAGCGATGGGTACTTTCCCGTGTCACAGCCTGTGGCGGATAAGGACGATCCCTCCAAGGTCATCTATCCTGACGGTGATTATTGCTGGGATGTGCTGCGCCCGCTTTACGAACAGTATGGCGTGAACGCCGTCAACTTCGGCCACAGCCATGTCTACGAGCGTTATCTGATCAATGGTGTCAACTACATTGAGGCGGCGTCCATTGGCAACAATTATCGCGCCACCAACGACCCGTATCATGCTTCCGGCAACGAGCCGATCATTGAGGCCAATGACTTCCGCACATTCATGCTGGTGCATGTGGGCGGGGACGGCGTGACTGCCACAGGCATGCAGGCCAGTCTGGAGGAAAACGGCATCGGCTTTATCGGCCGTGTCATCGATACCTTCAAAATCGCTGATTGACATACCAACCCCGTGGGCATACTGTTCCCACGCGCGTTTGCCCTCAGGAATCCACTAATTCGGAAGCGGCGCCGGAAGGTGCCCGCTTCCAACCAAACCCGGACAAACGGACGTGAAACGGCGCGGATATTTCGCACTGATGCGAGGGCAAAGCCCGGCAAGGTGGTACAGCCTCTTTATCGATGGCCAAAAGCGGCACCGGAAAGTGCCGCTTTTGGCAAAACAAAGGCCTGGCCTGGCCTGCCGGACGGCCGTCTGATCAATTGCGCCAAACAGATGTATGTGTTATGATAGTGCCGGGCATAATGTTTTGGACGGCGTGCCGGGAAGAAGGCAAACGGCAATGGAGCAAACAGGAGAAGTTATTGAAGTCAGTCAAGGTCTATTGACCATTCGTTTTTGCAGGCCGGAAGCATGTGAAAATTGCAGGGCATGCTCCGGGGAAAAGCATCAGGCCACTATACAAATACCGGGAGATGCGCAGGTGGGTGACCGCGTAACCGTCAGCATGCCCGAAGGCCAGGTGGCTAAAGCGTCGCTGTTGGCCTATGCCATGCCGCTGTGCGGGCTGCTGCTGGGCCTGTTCGCCGGCTGGGTGTTGGGCGGCGATATTCCGGCCATTTTGGGTGCCGCGGCCGGGCTGGCCCTGAGCATATTTACGCTGAGGCTGCTGGATATCCGTTTGCGTAAGGATGACAGGTGGACGCCTAAGCTTGTGGCTGTTGAGAAAAAGCAGGCCTAGATTTAGCCGCAATCAAACAGAAGGAGCAAACAGTGGTCGAAGAATGCGGACAAGCCGGTAAAATGAAGGATTATTTTGCGATTCAACCAAAAAATCCATCGAAAATTCGCTGGCCGCAGCGTGCTTTTCGGTGGATTTTTACTGGTAAGCGGGCATGAACTGTGATATAATAAGATGAATGCATGGGAACCGTTGGTTGCCGATCAAAGGACAACCGATATGTGCGGATGATACGGAGCGTTTGCTGTTCTTTTATAGGAACAGGAACATCTCCGTTAAATAAAACATAGGAAAACGGTAAATAGGAGTCCGGTCGAAAATGGCCGCCGTGCAGTGTTGCAGGCGTTGCGTTTTTGCGTACTTTTTCCCAGGTCACAAACGAAATTCAGAAAATTTTGGAAACCATGAAAGGAGGTTTCTCGTGGCATCTAAAGGCAAGCTTCGTATCATACCCTTGGGCGGCGTGGATGGCATCGGCAAGAACATCACCGTCTATGAGTATGAGGACGATATCATTGTAGTGGACTGCGGGTCCATGTTCCCCAAGGAGGATATGCTGGGCATCGATCTTGTGATACCCGATGTCAGCTATTTGGTGGGGAAGAAGGATCGTGTGCGGGGGTATGTGATTACCCACGGTCATGAGGATCATATCGGCGCGGTGCCCTATGTATTGAAGCAGGTACCGGCGCCCCTGTACGGCACGCGCCTTACCATGGCGCTGGTGGACATGAAGCTCAAGGAGCACCGCGTGACGGGCGTTCCGCTGAACGTGGTACAGCCCAGGGATGAGGTGCAGCTGGGTAAATTCTCGGTGCGCTTCATCAAGGTCAGCCATTCCATCGCCGGTGCGACGGCGCTGGCCATCACCTGCCCCGCGGGCACTGTGGTGGTATCCGGCGATTTTAAGATTGACTACACCCCTATCGATGGGGAGGTTACCGATCTGCCTTCCTTTGCTGAGATCGGCGACCGGGGCGTTCTCGCCTTCCTGTGCGAATCCACCAATGTGGAGCGTCCGGGCTACACCATGTCCGAGCGCAAGATCGGGGAGACATTTTTCAAACTGTTCGAAAAGGCCCAAGGGCGCATTCTGGTGGCTATGTTTGCCAGCAATATCCACCGTATTCAAATGATGATCGACAATGCCGTCCGCTTTGGCCGCAAGATATGCTTCATTGGCCGCAGCATGATCAGCGTGTCGCGGGTGGCCATGCAGATCGGCGAACTGACCGTTCCGGAAGGCTATCTGGTGGAGATGGACGACATTGACGCCGTTCCCGACGATCAGCTGCTGGTAATCACCACCGGCAGCCAGGGCGAGGCCATGAGCGGGCTGACCCGTATGGCGTTCAACGAGCACCGCAAGCTGCAGATACGGCCCAGCGATATGGTCATATTGTCCGCCACGCCAATACCCGGCAATGAAAAAAGTGTGGCAAGGGTAATCAATCAGTTGTACCGCTGCGGGGCGGAGGTCATTTACTCCGCACTGGAGGCGGTACACGTTTCCGGCCATGCCTGCCAGGAGGAGCTGAAGCTTCTGCACGTTCTGGTGCGGCCCCAGTACTTCATCCCCGTTCACGGAGAATACCGTATGCTCTGGCAGCACGCGGAACTTGCTGAGTCTCTTGGCATGAATCGCAAAAATATCGTCATACCGGAAATGGGTCAGGTGATCGAGATGAACGATGTATCCCTGGCCATAACCGAAACGGTTCCTACAGGCGGTGTGCTGGTGGACGGCCTTGGCATCGGCGATGTGGGCAATGTGGTGCTGCGCGACCGCAAGCATTTGTCCCAGGACGGGCTTATCATCATCGTCATGGCCATTGACCGCGACCGGGGCGCGCTTGTCTCCGGGCCGGATGTCATCAGCCGCGGCTTTGTGTACGTCAGGGAGAATGAAGATATCATCGAATCCACCCGTGATTTGGTGCGCGGCATCATCGTTTCTTACGGCAAAATCGATGGCAGCGACTGGATGCCCATGAAAAACCGCATCAAGGATGAGCTTCACCGCTATATCTACGAAAAAATCAAGCGCAATCCCATGGTGCTGCCGATCATCGTTGAAATCTGAGAACGTTGTTTTTGGCTTCCCGCGGCTAAAGAGGCCTTGACCCAGTTTTCTGGGAAGGGTTTTCCCACAGCTAGCGGGAACTTTTTATAGGTGCAGTCTTTTATACGGCATACCCGTTGTATCACGGAGGGAAAAACCATGCAATATAGTAAAGCCCACGAGCTGGCCCGGGACATCCGGGAAAGCGAGGAATACCAAACCTATGTCAGCCTGAAGGAAACCGTTTTGGCGGATGAAACCAATAAAACGCTTTTGTCGGAATACAAAAAGATGCAGACGAGGCTTCAAATGGCCGCCATGTCGCAAACCTCCGGGCACGAGGAGGAGATGCAGCGATTCTCCCAACTGACGGCGCTGCTGTTTGCCAGCCAGGAGGTATCCGCCTACCTGCTGGCGGAAATGCGCCTGCAGCAGGCGATTGGCGATATCTTCAAAATACTGACGGATGCTTCCGGGCTGGAGTTTCATCTGCCCGGCCTGGAGTAGGCTCATCGCGAGGAGGCATCATACGTGAAAAAGCGCGGACCGAAAAAGGATTATACGCACCAGTCTCTTAGGGACGAGCGGGAGTACGGCCTGTATTGGTATAGCGGCCTGTGGCATATGCTAAGGCCGCTGCTGATCGTGGTTGGCTCCCTGATTGTGGTGATAGGTCTGTCCATGGCCGGCTGGAATTGGGTATACGGCCATTATCTGGCCCCGGTGGATCTTGCAAGCACCGGCTCCATCGCCTTTGTCGTAGAGAGCGGGAGCAGCCTGACCCGCGTGGCTACTAATCTTGAAAATCAGAATTTGGTGCGCAATAAAACCATATTCAAATATTACTGCGATTTTATCGGCCTGGGCCAAAAGATACAGGCGGGGGAATATCAGCTGACCCGCGCCATGTCCATTGACGAAATCGCAAACCAATTGACTACGGGCGACGGCAAGCCGATTACGGCGAGGATTACCGTCATTCCCGGCTGGACCATTAGCGATATCGCGGAAAAGCTGTTCACCGACGGGGTCATCAAAAACAAGGATGAGTTTTTGCAGATGTGCCGCACCGGGGAAAATTTCAGCGAATACTACTATGTGAGCGATGTGCTTTCCAGCCCCAACGTGGGTCAGCGCAAGTTTGTGCTGGAGGGATATCTGTCTCCCAATACGTACGAAGTGTACACAGACGCCACCAGCGTGGATATCGTACGCAAGCTGCTGTCCCAGACAGAGGTGGTATATCCCTCCTCGTACCATGAACGGGCGGAACAATTGAATATGTCCATGGATCAGATTTTGACTCTCGCCTCGCTGATTGAGAAGGAGGCGAAAGAGCCGGATTTTGCCAGGGTTTCGGCAGTGTTCCACAACCGGCTGAAAACCAACACCAAATTGGGAAGCGATGTGACCATCCATTACATCACGGGGGTGCGGCGCATGTCGCTGACCAACGATGATTTGAACATTAACTCGCCTTACAACACCTACAAATACTCAGGGCTGCCTTTAGGGCCCATATGCAGCCCATCCCCGGCGGCGATTCAGGCGGCGCTGTATCCGGACGAGACGTTTGTGGCGGATGAGTATATGTACTTTTGCAGCAAGGACCCCAACACGGGCGAGCTGCACTTTTCCAAGACGCTGGAGGAGCATAACCAGGCTGTGGCCATATACGCGCCCCTGTGGAAGGCGTATGACGAGAGCAGAGGTCTGTAAATTGAGGCAGGTTCATACTAGAGGCGCCGTGCCGGAGCTGCTGGCCCCGGCCGGCGGCATGAGCCAGCTTGAGGCGGCGCTGCACTTTGGGGCCGACGCCGTATATGGCGGCATGCAGAAATTTGGCCTGCGGGCATTTGCCGGTAATTTTACGGATAAAACTTTGCCGGTTGCGGTCAAAAAGTGTCACGAAAAGGGAAAAAGGTTCTATCTTACATTGAATATTTTCCCCTTTGACGAGGATTTTGAAGGGCTGCTGGACGCGGCCAGGTTTGCGCTGGATTGCGGCGTGGATGCCGCCATTGTAAGCGACCTGGGCGCGGTTCTGGCGCTTTTGGAGAAGGTTCCCGGATTGCGGCTGCACATAAGCACCCAGGCCAACACGGTGAACAGCCGGTCAGCCGCCTTCTATTTTGGCCTTGGGGCCAGGCGTGTGATATTGGCCAGGGAAATGAGCCTTGTTCAGATCGCCGCGCTGCGGGAAAACACGCCCGCGGAGCTGGAGCTGGAAACGTTTGTGCACGGCGCGGCCTGCATGGCCTATAGCGGAAGGTGCCTGCTGAGCAATGATATGACCAGGCGCGGAGCCAACCAAGGCGCCTGCGCCCAGCCCTGCCGCTGGCGCTACCATGTGGTGGAGGAGAAGCGGCCGGGGGAATATTTTCCTGTATGTGATGATGAAAACGGTACGTATATCTTTTCCGCCCGGGATATCAACGCGCTGGCGCTGCTGCCAAGGCTTGCTGAATGCGGATTATCGTCGCTGAAAATTGAGGGCCGCATGAAAACGGAATATTATGTGGCCACCGTTGTATCGGCCTACCGCCGGGGCCTGGACGCTTTGGCGGTTGGGGAAAAAGCGTTTTTGATGCTTTTGCCGGAACTGGAAAGGGAGCTGAGCAAGGCCAGCCACCGCCCGTACGGCACGGGATTTTTGCTGGGTGCGCCGGAGAATGGCGGCGGCGCGGCGGGTTTTACCCAGACCATGGAGTATGCGGGCCGGGTTATGGCCTCCGCCAGGGCTGGGGAGGCGGTGGCCGTGGAGCTGAAAAACAGGTTCTACGCGGGAGATGAGTTGGAGGTATTGACGCCCGGCGGAAGCCGTGCGTACACGCCTGACAGGATTGTATTGCAGAGCACGGGGGAAGAGATAAAAACCCACGGCGTGGCCGGTACGGTGCTTTTGATGGCTTTCCCCTTTGACGTATCGGAAGGGGATATACTGCGGGGGCCGGTCAGGAACCATATGCAAGGGTAAGGGCGGTTTAAATTTTATTGAGAATGGCACATATACGGCTGCGCGGAGGATGTTCAGGCATTGCTCCGCCTTTTGCGCATGCCATAATACAAGAGGGCGCAAAAAAACTGCGGGAAGCGTACAGCTTTTTTTGCGGTTCAAAATATTTTTTCATATCAGGTAACATCGGCTTCCTCGTATGCGTATTACTATGGGACAAGTACACAAGGGGGTAACGCAGAATGAAGCAAAAGGGCTGTTTTCTTATCGTATTGGTACTTTGCCTGGCCTTCGCATTCCATGCTAATGCGGAAACAATAAAATACTATGGCGGCATAGACACTGAAAACAAGGGGTATAAGGATTTTCTGGCGGCGCATCCGGATGTGGCGTTTGAGCAGTCTGACATCTACATATAATACAACAAATGAGTTCACCGGAGCTTTATTGACAAAGGAATTCGCCAACGATCTATTTCAATTGGCTACAGATCGTTTTGACTACCAGCAAATCATGAAAAAGGGGTATTGCGCTGACCTGTCCGAAAGCCAGGTGATTCGGGAGGCCATTGGCCGGATGCATCCCTTGATTGCCAAACAGGCCATGGCCGATGGGAAGATATTTGCCGTGCCCAGCAATATCTCGTTTTACTATATGCAGATTAACCAGGAAGGCTGGGAGGCGGCGGGCTTGACGGGGGAAGACATTCCCGATTCCTTCCCCGCGCTTTTGGATTTTCTGGAACGCTGGTGCGACCGCCAAGATGCAGTCCGGGAGCAAAATATCCGGTTGAAGCTTTCTTGGGATGCGGAGCTGTACGATGAATACAGCTACACCGCATGGCTCACAAAGCTGCTCATCGACAGCTATATCACGCAGGTGCAATTTGCGGGGGAGCCGCTTCGCTTTAACGACCCGGAGCTTGCAGCGCTGCTTGAGCGCTGCAAAGCGGCCGGCGCGCGCATTTATGACGTGGAACCAGGAATGGATTTATTCGGAGCACGGCCGGGTGACTATCAGCTTTTTGAAGATGGGCTTCAAATTGCCTGGCCTCAAAAAGCGGAAAATATTCTTTGCTTTCGCCTGAATGATACACAGCCTAAAATCATCAAGGCTTCGCTGGATATGTATGCCGTGAGTCCCGATTCAAGCATGGCCGGCTTGTGCATTGAATTGCTGGAGAAGCTTGTGATTGGACCGGAGAGCCCGATAAGATGGACGCGCGCTTTGCTGTACCAAGGCGCTGAGCCTATTATCGACCCCAACTATGAGAGCGCGCTGAAGCACTGGTCTGAGAGAGTTGACGCATTCAGGGAACAGCTCAAAAACCCTGACCTGACGCTGGAGCAGAAGCTTGCGATTGAAGATCAGTTGGAGAGCTCTGAGTATTATCTGGCATATACGGAAACCGATAAAGGCAAGTATTTTATGTCCCCCGCACAGCTTGCGGATTACAGTACCTATGCCCAACGCTGTATTTCCCGGCTCCGGGCGCTTTTGACGGCTCCACGGATACGCTTTATGCGCTATGGGGTTTGGAAAAGCAATACGCCTCCGGGCTGCTTGATACAGAGCGTTTCCTCGGTGAACTGGACCGGATGGCGCGGATGATAGAAATGGAGAACAGGTGATATTTCTATCGGGGTATCGCAGGCTTTGCGGACACACGGTGAAGCTTGCGTGTTGGAACAGCCTGCCGGCCCGCGGGCCGGCAGACGCTTATTTCACAAGGGAATGGCCCGTATATACGCCGGCAATGAAAATGGTGCAGATCAGAATAAAGTGTACAATGAACCACCCGATTTTCCCGTACCTCATCAGCTCCTGGTCTATGGGCTTTCTGGACTCCGCCGGTACGACCATACCGCCAACCCATTCGAACACCAGAAGGAATATCCACCACCATGTATACGACGCCCAAAGATTCCAGGATGCATTGTATTTGATGAGCTGCGTTTGCTTTTCAGCCCACCCCTCTATAAGCACGCCAAGATGGACAAGAACCCAATAAAAAGGTATCTTGTAGGCCCATGATTTGGGGCTGTACCTTACAGAAAACAAAATCAGGCCTGGGAACATGGTTACAATAAGCGATACAGGCATGATGGTAATTTTGGGAAACAGTCTGTACGGGTAATGGTAAAAGCCCAGCACAACGAAAAGATAGCACAATATGTTGCCGATTACAGCGCAGAGCAGAAGGAGCAGGCCGTATTTTTTCCAATTGTTCCTAATGACCAGCAGCAGGACAACCGCCGAAAAGGCAATTGCGGCGAGTGTCAGATAGGTTTCTATATTCCAGCCGATATTCATCCGTTATCCTCCCCAAAGGTTGACAGGCATAGCATGAGCGGGCAAGCGGACAAGTATCCTCCCCCGCCTGTTTGCTATTAAGGCGTGCCGCAGCGCATAGGCAAGAGGGCAGATGGCAGCAATAAAATGAGAGTGCGGCACCAAATCCGCCCGAGCGGCATAGAATAACCCATAAGGAGGATTTGTTGCATGATCGATGCGCTGCTTTTCTTTATCGTAAAGGAATGCTTGTTTCTCCTTGGATTTATCGCGGGCCGTTCCAGCTTTCCCAAACCCTTGACACGGGAGCAGGAGGCCGATTTTCTGGCGGCCATGCAGCAGGGGGATGACTGCGCCCGCAAAAAGCTGATCGAACATAACCTGCGCCTGGTGGTGCACGTGGCCCGCAAGTATACCGTGCCCGGCTGCACCCAGGAGGACCTGGTGCATATCGGGGCCATGGGGCTGATTAAAGCCATTGAAACATACAAGCAGGGCAGCGGGACCGCCCTGGCCACCTATGCCGCGCGATGCGTGTAAAACGAAATATTGATGGCGCTGCGGGCAGCCAAGAAACGCCGGGGGGATGTGTCGCTAAGCGAGCCCATCGGCACCGACGGGGAAGGCAATGATATTTCCTTTATGGATATACTGGGCACACCCGGGGATGTGGTGGAGGAGGAGGTACATAAGCGCGTTACCATGGGCAGGGTGCGGTGCCTTTTGAAGCGGCTGCCGCGCCGGGAGCGGATTGTGCTGGAGCTGCGCTACGGCATACTGGACGGCCGGGCCCGACATCAGCACGAAATAGCCAGGCATCTCAACATTTCCAGGTCATACGTATCCAGGGTGGAAAAGCATGCCATTCAAATGATACGGGACTGGCTGCAAAGGGGCGAAGGGTAGGGGGCATAGAGTGATTTAGCGGGAAGGAGACTTTTTGAAAAAATTCTCCGGCCGTCTCAACCGGCGCATTGCTTCACTGCTGTTCGCACTGCTCGTTTCGCCGGTCTCCTTCACCACGCCCGTTTTCCGACACTGGCGGGGGCGGGGTGAAGGAACCTTTCCGCACCCGTCCTTGATAAACGTTGCATGTTAAAGATAGAGGGCGAACGGACGGGCTTGGCTGTGAGGAATGAAATATGATGCCTGCAAGCGGGACACCTTATAAATACCTCATCCGTCGCTTGCGGCAACAACTTTCCCTCAAGGGGAAGCCAAGGGTGGGGGTGCCTGTGGTATGTGTCTTGATGAGGAAGGAAGGCTCATCCTTTATGACAATTTGGAATATTGCGCATGCACATGAGAAGGCCTCCTTTATGGTTGAGGTTTGTTTCGCAACCTTATCCGACCAATCGCCGATTGCTTTTAAATTGTGCGGAATTTATGTTGCCTTATCCTTCCAATGGAATATTTTTTAGAAACAGACATAACATATATCAATCTTGCATAGAAAAAATTATGAGGTGGAGACGATGATGCTAAAGATTTTCTCATATCCAAGTATATCTAGTGTGGAAAATACGTTTAATTCTTGGGCAAATAATGGAATAATTTGTGTTCATGAAATAAAATACTCTGTTTCACATTTTGAAGGAGAACTGTGGCATTCAATATTGGTTTACTATTCGATAGGCAATGATGTGTCAAAA
>JAEWNM010000140.1 GCA_023392755.1 Bacillota bacterium | reverse complement strand
CTTTCGGGCATCGCCGATCCCGAGCGCAAAAGCCGTATCGCCGCGCGGCTTCTTCAGGAGGTGCTTGGCGCGGAGGCGGCCAGGGCGTCGGATGTCAGCGTGATTTTGCAGGGCACCAACTATTCCGATTATGCCATGAGCCCCGGTGCCGACCCTCCCGCCGCCGGCATGCGCTCCCGCCGGGCCATACTGGTGGAGCCTGTCAAGGAGCTGTTCAAGGATGAGATTCGCCGCGTGGGTGAGGAAATGGGCATGCCTCCGGAAATTTCCTCCCGGCAGCCCTTCCCCGGCGCGGGGCTGGCCTTGCGTATTATGGGGGATGTGACATCCCAGCGTCTTAGCGTCCTCCGGGAGGCGGATTTCATATTTCAGGAGGAAGTGGCCCAGAGCGGCCAGGCCAAACGGCTTTGGCAGCATTTTGCCGTGCTCAGCGATATGGCGCTGAGCGGGCTTAGCGGCATGGCCATCTGCCTTCGCGCCGTGCACGCCAGCGAAAGCTCAACGGCCATGGCAGCCAGGCTGCCCTTCGACCTGCTGGAGCGGGTGGCAAGCCGCATATTGAAAACTCTTCCCCAGGTTGTGCGCGTCGTTTACGATTTAACGCCCAGCCACAACTATACCGGCATTGAATGGCAGTAAACTTTTTTTAGAAAGATAGCAATGCTATTTATCCCGAGTCTGCGCTTTTCACCTGTGAGCTTCGCTCGCGGCTGATGAAAAGCGTGAGGGACGCTGTTTGCTTTGGATTCAACAAAAGCTTAAATCAGGAGGCGCTTGTATGTTTCTTTGTGATACCCATTCGGATACGCTGTATGAAGTCGGCTGGAAAAAGAACAACAATACCGATGTGACACTGGAGCGGACGCGAGACGGCGGCGTCGCGCTGCAGGTAATGGCGCTTTGGACAGGCCCCGACGGCAAGGCAGGGGATGTGAAGGGCATTGTGGCGGCCGAGCTTGATGCGCTGGAGGTATTGAAGGCCAAGGGCTTTGGGCACATCGACGATCCTTTCAAGGCAAAGGAAGGGGAAACCGCCATCCTTTTGTCGGTGGAGGGCGGCGAGGTGTTTGAGGACGGTATTGAAACCGTGGCCTACTGGCGCAATAAAGGCGTGCGCATGGCCGGCATCACCTGGAACCATGAAAACAATCTGGGCTTTCCCGCCAAGGGCGGCAGCACCCATGGGCTTACGCCCTATGGCCTGCAAGTGGTAAAGGAGATGCAGCGGCTGTATATCGCCGTGGACGTCAGCCACCTGAACGAAGCGGGCTTTTACGATATCTTTCAAAAAACGCATGTACCGCCCCTGGCCTCCCACAGCTGTGTTGCAAAGCTCCGGCCTCATTTCCGCAACCTTACGGATGAACAGCTTCGCCTGCTGATACGTGACGGCGGTTATGTGGGCGTCAACTTTTACGGCGAATTTCTGGCGGAAAGCAATGCCACCGTGGAAACGGTGCTGGACCATGTGGACTACATATGCCAGATGGGCGGAGAAAAGCAGGTAGGTTTCGGCTCCGATTTTGACGGCATTGATGTCTATCCCGAAGGGCTGCGCCACCCGGGAGAGCTGAACAACTTGATCGCCGGCATGCGCCGCAGGGGCTACAGCGAGCAGGCCATTGCCGGCATCGCCGGGCAGAACCTGCTGGATTACTATTTGCGCATCGCGCCGTAAGCAATAAACCCCGCGGCACCCAATCGCATAGATTTTGCGCAATGCCTTCAAACTAATATTGTTTGAAGGCATTTTCCTTGCGGGGGTAAAAAATGATCCGGCTATCGCATATCACCAAAACGTACCCCTTCGGTGGCCTGAACGTGGCCGCGCTGAGCGATGTTTCGCTGTGCATCCACCCTCAGGAATACGTGTCTGTCGTGGGCCCCAGCGGCTCGGGCAAGTCCACGCTGATGCATATCATCGGTTGTCTGGATACGCCTACCGCCGGCACTTATCTGTTGGACGGGCAAAATGTTTCCGGGCTTTCCGCCAATGACTTGGCCAATATCCGCAGCGGCAAGATCGGTTTTGTTTTCCAGGGCTTTCATCTGCTGCCCCGGCTGACGGCCCTGGAGAATGTGGCGCTGCCGCTTTTGCTGCAAGGCGTGCCCCCCAAAGCGCGGGAGGAACGGGCGGCTGAGGCTTTAAGGCTGGTAGGCCTGGCCCAGCGTATGGGCCACAAGCCCTCCCAGCTGTCCGGCGGGCAGCAGCAGCGGGTTGCCATCGCTAGGGCGCTGATCCACAACCCCAAGGTACTGCTGGCGGACGAGCCTACCGGAAGCCTGGATGAGCAATCCACCAGGG
Source organism: Bacillota bacterium (assembly GCA_023392755.1). Lineage (GTDB taxonomy): Bacteria > Bacillota > Clostridia > Christensenellales > Aristaeellaceae > JAEWAH01. The sequence continues at coordinate 12,683 of JAEWNM010000140.1, read as the reverse complement.
AGGTGTTGTCCCTCCTGGATGGCCTGCACCAAAAAGGCCATACCATCGTGCTCATCACCCACGACGCCTCCGTGGCCGCAAGGGCCGACAGGCGGGTATCCGTATCTGCTGGGCAGGTGCATTGAGCAAAGCGGCTTGTTCAGCCGATCAGCCAGCGCATTTTCGATATGGCTTCTATACCGTCGGCCATGCCCTGGAAAAGCAATTGCTGATATCCAGGCATAGACAGCGGCAAGGCCGTTTCGACATCATTTCTCCTTTATTCTTACAGGTAAATAATAAACGTTCTTAAGGCAGGACGCGTCATTCCCCGTCGTAATAGGGGACCTCTCCGGACTTTTGAAAGAACGATATATAGTGCCCCTGCGCCAGCACGCCCACCTTCCCGGAATCGGGATAGAAGGCTATGTCCGTATCGCTGGCCGTGTCCACGTCCAGATACACCAGCGTTTCCGTTTCCGACGTGTTGGTGACCTTGTGCGCGCCCTTTTCATAAGGCGGGCAGACCACCACATCCCCAGCCCGCAGGGGCTTGTCGCCCTCGGGCGTTTTCAGCGTACCGCCGCCGCTGATGATGTAGAATACCTCCGTGGCATTGGTGTGGTAATGGTAGGGATAGTTGGCCTTGTGCGGGGGTATTTCGTAAAAGGCCACCTGGCAGCTGTTCCCGCCGCCGCCCATCACCAGGCGCTTTATATAGTCGTAGGGTTCATGCTCATGTCTGTGGGTTCCCTGCAGCTTGTCGATGCTTGTGATAAGAATGTCTTCCTGGCGCATGGCTTTTTCCTCCCGGCAATGCCTGTCGATGGGAAAATGCCGGAACCTTGCGTCCTATGCTCCGGCAGTGCGGCGCTATTTCCTTTTGCAGGGGATGTAGTAATCCAAAATGATGCTGCCCTGGCTGTCCGGCTCGGTGAAACGGGGGCAGTTGTACAGCTCCATACACCAGTCAAAACCCTCATTGGTGTACCCTTTTTCTTCAAGCGCCCTGCTCGTATATTCATGGGCCTGCATGCACACATCCTGGGTGGACTCACCCTGAATCCAGCCGACAGCGGCGCAGGAAGCCGCAACGGGGCGCGACACAAATCCGCCCTCCGGCACGGGGCAGCCGGGCTTCATCATCATGCCGCAAATATAGATGAATGTACCGCTGCTTTCCTGCCAGCCGGTCATGAAGCCAACGTAATCGGGGCACATAACCCAATCCTTCTGCGCTTCCAGCGCTGCGAACGTTCCGTCGGCAAAGCATGCGTCCCAAAAGGCGGGGATGGGGTTGTCCCTGCCCATTACCACTTTGATTTCCTTACCGGCAATACACCATTCATCCAGTTCCCTGATTTCCATCTGAATCAGCTTGGACATGCTTTTCACCTTTCTTCATCTGCAACTGTTTGCATTTTTATCTTATGAGTTGCCCGATATGGCCTTTTAAAAGATCAACCATTCTTTTAAGTTCATCGGCAGGCAGCCTCTTGGATTCATGGTACATTTCCTCCGGTGCCAGCATCCAGACAGGCCCGCGCTTGGGGGTATCCCCCGGATTTCTGGGAAACAGGTGCCAATGGATATGGCCGTCAGCGTTGCCCAGTACCTCATAATTCAGCTTTTCGGGGTGAAAGGCCTCGAATACGGCCTGTGATACCAATACCATCTCTTCCATGTGTTTTGCCCTGAACGGATTGGGCAATTGGAAAAGCTCACATGCATGCTCCCTGCACAAAAATAGCGTGTAGCCATGAAAGTGCTGGTGGTCGCCCAAAACCACATAGCCCGTTTCAAGCTCCGCCACAAAATATGGATTGGCTCCTTCGTTTATGAGCCGTATGCGTTCGCAAACGAGGCATGGCATTTGCTTTCCCTCCCGCGAATAAACCTTCAGGGCAACTGCGCAAGCCATTCGTCTTTTAAAAGCCTGTAGACCACCCTGTCCTTGAGCCTTCCGTCATGCCATACGAATTGCTTGAATTCCGCTTCCTTGATAAAGCCGCACTTTTGCATCACCCGTTCGGAGCCCGCGTTTTCCTTCAGGCAGCCCACGGACATGCGGAACACGTTATCGCGCATAAACGCAAACTCAAGCAGCGCTTTCACCGCCTCGGTGGTATACCCCCGGTTCCAGCAGCGGGGATAGGTGAAGTAACCCAAACTGGCTAGTTTACCCGGCGGGGTAAAGGCATCTACCGTATACCCGATCTCGCCGATGTGCAGGCCCGTATGCTTATCCTCCATACGCAAAAAGACATGCGTCCTTTCCGCAAGGCCGATTTCCTTGATGGCAAAAAGCAGGTTGGATTCCGATTCGGCAAGCGATGCCGTTTTCAGGTCCGGCAGATAATACATGGCCGTTTCATCGGAAAAAAGGCTGTGATGCGTTTCTATGTCCTGGGCATGGTGGTCCCTTATCGTCAGTCGCTTGGTCTCAAGCCTCACAAATCCATTTTGGGCGGCCGCTTCGCAATCCCTGCTGTCAATGCTCGTCATGATCCTTACTGCCCTTGCCGTTCAAAGCCTCCACCGGATGGCTCTGGCTGGGCTCCAGGCACCTTTCGTAACGCTCTTCCTCATGCTTGATCTCCCAGTGCAAAAGCACCGTCAAAAGGCCGCGCAAGAGGATGATGGCGCCCAGTATGGCCAGCTCGTTCCATTCCCTGACGATTACGGTGCGAAGCACCTCGCCGCCCAGCTTGAACTCCAAACCCAGGGCAATCCCCTGGGCCAGGCGAAGGCGGATGTGTGGATCCTTCTTGAAATAACCGATCACGCCCTTGCCCGCGGTCAGCAGCACTACCAGTATACCCGCGCTTTCCACCAACAGTATGCCGGCCTCCGCGACCGTGTGTACCGTTTGTTCCAACCAATGCATAAATGAACCTCCGTACAGCAATTACACTCCATGTATCATACATGATTTTGTGCTAAATTGCACGCTGTTTTTCAGTCTTTTTGCCTATTTCCATCAGCCGCGCCGCTTTGCCCTGGGTCTGCCGCCCGGCCGGCTGGCAATACGCCGTTTGCCGTGGTACAATGGCAAAAAAGCGGGAAAGGGGCGGGCGGCTGTGGAAGGCTTGGAATTATACCTGCACATCCCTTTTTGCAAGCGCAAGTGCAGCTACTGCGACTTTGCCTCCTGCGCAGGGCGGGAGGAACTCATTTTGCCCTACTGCCGCGCCGTAAAGCGGGAAATCGCTCTGCGGGCCGCGGAATACGGCCCCCTGCCTGTGTGCACGGCATATATCGGCGGCGGAACGCCCTCCCTGCTGCCCCCCCATGTGCTGGAGGAGATGCTTGATTCCCTGTTTGATGCCTTTCCCCTTGTACCGGGCGCGGAGGTCACCTGTGAAGCCAACCCCGGCACGCTTACAATAGATTTTTTGCGTATGCTGCGCGCCAAAGGGGTGAACAGGCTGTCGCTGGGCGCACAGGCGCTGCAGGAGCGCCTTTTGCATACCCTGGGCCGCATCCATCGCTGGGAGCAGGTGGAGGATTCTGTCCTCATGGCGCGCCAGGCGGGCTTTGATAACCTGAATATCGACCTCATGTTCGGCTTGCCGGGGCAATCGCGGGCGGACTTTGCGCAAACGCTCGCGTCAGCCGTATCGCTATCGCCCGAGCATGTATCTTGTTACGGCCTGATTCTGGAGGAAGGAACACCTCTTTTCACTCAGGCCGGAAAGGGGGAGCTTTCCCTGCCAAAGGAGGCGGAGGAAAGAGCCATGTACGGCGATGCCCTGCGCCTTTTGAAAAAGGCGGGGCTTGCCCCCTATGAAATATCAAACTTCGCGCTGCCCGGCAGGGCGTGCCGGCATAACCTGGGCTATTGGCAGGGCGCGTCCTATCTGGGCTTTGGCGCGGCCGCCCACAGCCGTATGCCAAGCGATGACGGTCTTGGCGCTTATATCCGCTTTGGCAACACAGGCAGCCTTGAGGAATACATAAGCGGCATGGAGCAAGGCGTGATCCCGCTGAAGGAACGCAGCGCGGTCTCCCCCCGGGAGGCGGAATTCGAAACGCTTATGCTGGGCCTGCGCGTGCTCAGGGGCGTTGCAGAGGCAGATTTTCTGCGCCGTCACGGTCGTACGCTTACGGAGGCCTTCGGCAGCAAAATCAGCCCCCTCGTTGAGGGGGGGCTGCTCAAATATGCAAATGGATACCTGCGCTTGACCCGCCGCGGCATGGATGTGCAAAATGCCGTGCTGGTGGATTTGATGGACTGATATGCCGTTATGCCTCCCGCCTTTTGCGCAGGATCGCCCCGATGACAATGCCGGCGGCGCCGACTACCGTCAGCAGTACACGGTTGCGGACAAGGCCCAATTGGAACGACTGGCCGGCGGTAAGCGTGCTTCCGCCGCCCATGGCGTTGAACGTGTCAATTGCCCAGTCGGTCATCTCGCCCGGAAGCTCGTTGGACTCAAGCGATATAAAGCCGTAAATGCCCAAAGCCAGTACCGCGATGCCAGCGACGATCAGCAGCAACCCTAAACCCTTCATACCAATACCCCTTTCTTTTCTCACATGTCCATAGGTCCGCCACATTTGCTCTCATTCTAGCACATTATCCGACATATGTAAACAATTTCCGTAATTCCCTCTGTTTACCACAAGACACGCAGGCTGTGCCGGCAGGAAAGCATTTGGGTCTAGCGGCAATTTGTCCTGCATAAAATGGGGCATTCCCTGCTGAAGGAGGTTGCGGCATGCGCCTTGCGGCCCTTATCTGCCTCGTGCTGGCATTGGCTACCGCGTTGTTTTATTCTGGCCCCGCGGCGCAGGTCAGCACAGCATCCGCGGCACCCCGGGAAAAATGGATACATATCGATCTGGTAAGAAAGGCGCTGACGCTGTACGAAGGCACAAAGGCATTGAAAGTATACGCCATTGCCTCCGGAACAGCGGACAATCCTTCGCCCATTGGCGTCTGGCGGGTCGCCAGCCGTTTTTCCAGCAAGATGTCCGGCTTTGGCACCAGGTTTCTTGGGCTTAACGTGCCCTGGGGACAGTTTGGCATCCATGGCACCAACAAACCGGGTTCCATAGGCACCAACGCCTCTCACGGCTGCATCCGCATGCACGTTAAATCGGCGGAGGAACTGTACCGCCTTGTGCCCAACGGCGCGAAAGTGGTCATTGAGGGCGGCCCCTACGGTGCGCTTGACAGCTATCTGCCCACCTTGGTGCCAGGGGAACGCTCCAGCCACGTGCGGGAGGTGCAGCAGCGCCTGAACAATTTGGGCTATCCAACCGGCAATCCCGACGGCGTGTATGGCGCGGGCACCAGCCGGGCGGTCCTGCAGGCACGGGAGGCCTACAAGCTGCCCAAGGCGGACCGGGTGGATGCGGCCCTGTATGAAGCGCTGGGGATCATCCTGTTTGAGTAGAAAACGGCAAGGGCAGGACGGCGTCATTTTTTTGAGGATGGGGACTTGTCTTAACCCTGCAAGGTATAACCTCCACGGAAAAAACATAGGGATTGTCGGAGGGATGACCATGGACTGGAAGGAAGCGGCTGCCTATCTGGGGGCCTGCTTGCCGGAGAAACTGGCCCGTTCGCTGGAGGAAGCGGGGCCGCTGCGCGAAATACGCATCCGGGCGGATCAGGCGGTAAGCCTGAAAACGGAGGATGGCATTGAAAAAACACCCTTCATCCCCAATGGGGAGCAGGTGACGGAGATGGCGGAGGCGCTTTGCGAGCACGCATTGTACGCCAGGGCGGAGGAGATGCGCCAGGGCTTTGTGACGCTCAAGGGCGGGCACCGCATGGGGCTGTGCGGCAGGGTGTTGACCCAGGGCAGCCAGGTGCGGGCGCTTCGGGACATCGCCTCACTATGCATCCGCATCGCGGGGGAGTATCCGGGGTCGGCAGACGAGGTGCTGCCCCGCCTTCATTTCGGGGGCACGCTTGTCAGCACGCTGATCATAGGCGCGCCAGGGGCCGGAAAGACAACGCTTTTGCGTGACATCTGCCGCCAGCTATCCGACGGCACAGGGAACAGAGCGCCGGTGGCAGCATGTCTGATCGATGAGCGGGGGGAGCTGGCTGCCTGTGTCCATGGCGTGCCGCAGCTTGCGGTGGGCCGCAATACCGATGTGCTTGATGGTTGCCCCAAATCCGTGGGCATGCAGTGGCTCCTGCGCTCCATGGCGCCGGGATGCCTGGTTACGGATGAGTTGGGCGGAGAGGAGGACGCGTTGGCTGTGCTGGAGGCTGTCCGCTGCGGCGTGCCCGTTATGACCAGCGTGCACGGGCAGAACCTGAATCAGGCGGTGGAGCGGCCTGCGCTCGGCGCGCTGATGCGGGAAAAGGTGTTTGGCTTGTATGTGATATTGGACAGGAGCGTTCCGGGGCGGATCACGGCCTTTCACGACGCCTGTCTGAACCCCTTATGATCCGCGTGGCGTGTGCCGTTCTGGCGGCGGGGACCTGTGCCCTGATGGGCATGGAGGCGTCCATAAGGCTCAAAGGCCGGGTGGCGTATCTGGCGTCATGGCTTCGGGCGCTGGAGCTGATGGATTTGAAGCTTTTGCACGACGGCATCCCCTTGCGGGAGGTGGTGCTGCTGGACAGGGATGGGGAAATTGCCAGCCGCCTGGCGGCTTTTTCCCGCGCCCTTGGGGATAATCCGCGCTACACGGCGGCACAGGCCTGGCAAACATCCGGCAAAAGCGCGGATACGCCCGAGGAAAAAGTGCTGGCATCCTGCTTTTCCGCTCTGGGCGCAGGGGTGCTGGAAAAGCGCAGGGCTGCCATCGCCCAGGCCATGGAGCAGCTGAAGGTGCTCAAAAAAGAGGCGGAGGAAAAGGCGCAGCGGGACTGCAAGCTGTACAGAAGCCTGGGGCTGGCCGCGGGCGCGGCGTTGCTTCTCATTCTCTTGTAAAGTAACAAGGAAGGAAAGGGCAGATCGACATGCAGGTGGAACTGCTTTTCAAAATAGCGGGCATCGGGATTATGGTGTCTGTGATCAGCCAGATACTGACCCGCACCGGCCGGGAGGATATGGCTATGCTCACCACGGTGGCAGGGCTTGTCATCGTGCTGCTGATGGTGGTGAACCTGGTGGCGGAGCTGTTTGCCAGCGTCAAAAGCATATTTCAATTGTACTGACTGAAGCGTTGGAGCGTGTGCCTATGGAAATCCTGCAGATCGCCGGCCTGGGGGTGGCGGCGGCGCTCCTGGCCATGGTGGTCCGTGGGTCCAGGCCGGAAATGGCGTCCTTATTGGCAATGGCCGCCGGTGCGCTTGTGTTTTTCCTGGCGGTCAGCCGCCTGGGAGCCGTGGTAACGGTCATGGGGCAGCTGGTGGAAAAGGCGGGCCTCGCCCAGGATTATCTCAAGGTGCTATTGAAGGTGGTGGGGGTGGCCTACGTTTCGGAGTTCGCCGCCCAGACCTGCCGGGATGCCGGCGAGGACAGTCTGGCCGCCAAGGTGGAGATGGGCGGCAAGGTGCTGGTTCTGGCCATGGCCTCTCCCATCATCGTGGCGTTGGTGGAGCTTGTTCTGGAGGTGGTGCCGTGAGGCGGCTTGTTTTGCTGCCGGTTGTGCTCACGGTCGTGCTGCTCCTCCTGTCGCCCCCTGCCCTGGCCGGGAGTTTGGATAAAAGCCTTCAAACCGTTTTGGATTCCCTGTCCATAACGGAATTCCAGCAGGCTGTCGATTCCATGACAGCGGAGCCTGTCGATATCCGCGATACGGTTCTGAAGCTGGCCCGGGGAGAGGTTGCCTGGGATTTTTCAAAGCTGATGGAATCCCTGTCAGGCAGCCTTTTGTCCGCGCTTACAGGCAGCCTGTGGCGTATTTCCAGGGTGCTGGTTCCGGCGGTGCTGTGCGGCATTCTTATGCATATGCGGGGTGCCTTTGCCGGGGATGCCGTGACGGAGATCAGCCGATACGCATGCTTCCTATTGGTGGCCGTGTTCATGGTGCAGGACCTGACGGAGCATATTGCCCTGGCGCAAAAAACCATCGACCTGTTATCCGGCGCGATGCAAAACCTGTTCCCGCTGCTTTTAACGCTGCTGGCGGCGGTGGGCGGCACCGCGAGCGCCGCATTCTTCCAGCCTGCGGTGGTGGCGGCCAGCGGCACCATGACCTCCCTCATACGCCATGTGACCATGCCTTTTGCCGTGGGCGCCGCCGTGCTCATCATCCTGGACCATGTGAGCGAAAAGGTGCATGTCGGACGCCTGGCTTCCCTTTTCAAGCAAATGGCCAACTGGACCCTTGGCGTATCCTTCACTGTGTTCATCGGGGTCACCATGGTACAGGGCTTGGGCACAGCCGCGGTGGACGGCGTTTCCATCCGCACCGCCAAGTATGCCATCGACAATTTCGTGCCCATTGTGGGCGGCATGTTTGCAGATACCGTGGATACGTTGGTGGGCTGCTCGCTCCTTATCAAAAACGCGCTGGGTACCACGGGGTTGATGGTGCTTGTGGGCATCTGTCTGACTCCCATGATACAGGCGCTGTGCGCCGTGTTTATTTACAGGCTTTGCGCGGCCATACTGCAGCCCGTGGCGGAAAGCAGTATCGTGGACTGTCTGTATGACTTTTCCCATGTGCTGATGCTTCTGTTCATCATCCAGCTGTCCATCAGCGCCATGTTCCTGCTTTTGATCACCCAAATGCTGGTGGTGGGAAACCTGACGGTGATGCTCAGGTAGGGGGAAAACCGATGAATGCCTTTCTTCGTGAAATGGCGGTGCTTGGGATACTGACCACCCTGGCGGAGCACCTTTTGCCGGAAGGCGGCCTGCGCAAAGCAGGCCGGATGGTAATGGGACTTTTGATGATGCTCACCATACTGACATCCCTCCTGAAAATCATTCATCTTCCCATGCCGGACATCGGCGGTCTTGTGCGCTTTCAGCATAAGGCGGAACTGACCATACTTCACGATCCGGGCAGCTATAGGGACACCGTTCTTGCCAGCTTGCGCCGCCAGGTGCAGGACGCCGCAGAGCAGGCGGCCAGGAGCGCGGGCTATGGCGATGTCACCGCTTTGGCCGAGCTTTCTATTCAGGGGGAGATCGTCGCTGTCCGCCTGTGGCCGGCGTCTGCCGCAATCCCAGCCTTTGCCGGTGAAACCCTGCCCCGTGAGGGGTATCAAATGCTCAGGGAGCAGGTGGCCCGCGCGCTTAACGTGCCGGCAAGCCTGGTCACAATGGAATCGGGAGGGAGCGTGCGATGATAAGCCTCAAGGCAATGTGGGAAAAATGGAAAGAAAAAAAGCGTGGCCAGTGGCTGATTCTGGTGCTGCTTCTTGCGCTGTCCGGTGCTTTGCTGCTCACCGATTTTAGCATGACAGGCGGCCAAACTGCCACGGAAAAGCGTATCGCCCAGGTGCTCTCGGCCATGGAGGGTTGTGGTAAAGTGGAGATTTCCATCTACTATGGGCCGGAGAACAAAGATTTGTGGGGTGAGACGCCGGAAAAATCCGCTCCAATTGGGGCTGTGGTGGTGGCGGAGGGCGCGGATAAGGTGGAGGTGCGCCTGATGCTTCTGCGCGCCGTCATGACGCTGTTGGGGCTTAACCAGCAATCCGTACAGGTGTTTCCCATGGGTGCAAGGCCGGTCAAGTAAAGGAGGCTATGTATGTTGGAGCGATTCAAAAAGCACAGGAATCTGATTTTCCTTGGCGTACTGCTGCTGACGCTGGCAGGCTCATACCTGTGGAACCAGTATCAGCTGGAGGGGGCGAAGACGGTATCCCTGCCTGTCAGCCGTACGGAAGGCGGCACCATAACGCCCGCGGCCTCTATATTAAAGACGCCGCTTGCAGCCTACCAGCAAAAGCGGGAGGAGACGCGAAGGGCGGATATGGCGGCGCTGGAAACGCTGGCAGCCAACGAAAAAGTGGACCAGGCCGCAAGGGACCAGGCCCAGGAGGAACTGATGGAGGTGATCCGCTGCCGGGAAAGCGAGCTGGCCGTTGAAGGCGCGCTTACCGGGGCGGGCCTTGCGCCCTGCGTGGCGGTGGTGCAGCGGGGTGCCGTCACCGTGCTGGTGGAAAAAAAGGAGCTGACCCAGACCGAAGCCACCATGATCCTGACCATCACGGCCGCCCACACCGGCGAAACGCCGGAAAACATCCGTATTATGGCAGGGGATATGATTTAGCGCTGCGCCTTTCGCAAAATGGAATACCGCCTGGCATTGATTCGCACCCCAATCGTCTTTCGGCAGATCATACTGCCTGACCGTTGGGGTGCGGTTCAATTTTGTGTTGCGGCTTGATGTTATTGGTATTGTCCTTCGTAAAAGCGGCTGACGCCATCCGCATAAATGTCATAGTCCAGCTTCAACCAAAGCAGCATATAGGCCGAATCCTTTTGGGGGAACAGCGCCTCAATCTGTACCGGCTCGCCAAGGGGGACGGCCTGAGGCAGCAATTCTTCCGGTTCTGCCGTTGTCATATGATCCAACGCGTCAAAAAAGGCGAGCATCTCTTCCTTGACGGCCGCTTTTCTTGCAGTCAGATCATAGCTGACCGCAACGGTTCCGCCTTTTATGGTGACATATACCTTCCCAATGATATAGGCGTTGGAGGCAATCAAGGGGTATTCCTGAACCCCGTCTGTTGCAAGGTCTATTTTTGTGAGCATATACCACTTGTCCGTCAGTTCGGGCACTTCATCCCTTACCCGCGTTCCCAGGGCGCAGGCTGTATTGTTTCGCCACCATTCGCTAAGGACCGGGATTTCCAGGCTTTGAAGAACCTCTCCGCAGACAGCGCACCGAAGCGCTTTCAGCCCTTTGCTTTTGTTGGTCGCCTCCTTTACGGTCTCCCATTCCCCGGGCGTATGGCCGGTCGCCATGCTGATGGAATCGGTATAGGTATAGCCGCACAGGGTGCAGGTATGGTTTGTGTAACCGGCTTGGGCGCAGGTGGGCGGGGTGATGGTATCGGTGAAGCTGCAGCTATCATCAATCTGGGCACCGCAAATCGAGCAAGCCCCGGTGTGGCGGCTGTCTGCTCCATCGGTGCCGGAAACATGGGTCCAGCTTCCGCTATGGGTATGGCCGGTTGGCGTAACGGTGCTGTCGGTATAGCTATAGCCGCAAAGGGTACAGGTGTGGGTGGTGTAACCCGCCTGGGTGCAGGTGGCCGGCGTAACGGTGTCGGCAAAACTGCAGTTGTCATCTATCTGTGCTCCGCATACAGAGCAGGTTCCGGTGTGATAACTGTTTGCTCCTTCGGTGCCCAAGACATGGGTCCGGTTTCCGCCGGGGGTATGGTTGCCCGTGGCGGGGATGATACGCGTACTGATCACTTCGCCGCATTCGGTGCAGCATACCGTTTCCAGCCCGTCCTCAGCGCATGTGGCTGCCTGTGCGATCACAGGCTGGCCTAATGTGTGGCAGTGTTCGGATAAGCCGGTGGGCGGTATGCTTTGGGTACCCACAACCGTACCGCACACGGTGCAGTACTGGGTTTTCGTTCCCGTTTCAGTTTCGGTTGCAGGTACAGTCACTTGCCACTCGCCGGGGGTATGGGGAGCATAGCCGAAACCTCTGAGCACATTGCCTACTTGTCCGCAGACAGTGCATACCTCCCTGCGGAGTATAGGGGTCGTACAGGTGGAAGGGATGGTGACCCATGTATAATGGTGGCCAGTCGCGGGGATTTGTTCGGTTTGCACAACCGCATTGCATACGGTGCAGCGTTTTATTCTCGTCCCCTCAGCCGTACAGGCCGGTTCAACCGTTGTGATCCAGTCTGTGCGCGAATCGTGGCTGATTTGTATCTGGTAGTGCGTATTGCTGCTGGAATAAACAAGTGTGCTATGGGTACCGCTTCCGCTGTCATAACCGTACGCATACACCGTCAACGTAAAATGCTGGCTTGTTTCGGGTGCGTCCCGGATGGTCCAGGGTTTCCCAAGCAAGGCAGCATCAAAGCCTGTGTACGAATCTGAATATATGCTGGCGCCATCCGGGTTTCTGACTTCGAATACGACACGGAATTGATCCTGTATATCAACTTTTCCGTCTCCGTTCCTATCCCTTTCATCATCGAAATAAATGGTTGGTCTTATGTTGATTGTTTCACCGTGGTCGCAAACGTAATCAGGTGAACTTTGCACAAGCGTGGCCCTCATGCCTGCCAGCGCGGTTCCAGGCAAAAGAAAAAATCCCAATGTAAATGCCAACGCAAGAATCCACTTTCGCATAAATGGCCCCTCCCCTATTCTTTGATACGGCCCTTCCGGATGAAATCAGATGAAAAGCCAAGAGTAGCGCAGGCACCTGCAGTTTGAAGCCGGCTTGTGGCAGCTCTGCATGTGCCTGTACCCTTATGCCTACATATATCATTGCCATTATAGGGAAAGTTTTGCTCCTGTGCATCGTCCGAATGGACTACTCAAAATCATTTGGAAAGCGGGTCCTGCCCTTGAACAGCGTATTTATTTCAGCTTTTCGGCAAGCCTGGCCCGGCGGTCTATCTCCAGCTTTTGAAATACTGTGCGCATATGGGCACGTACCGTTGCCTCTGAGATGGACAGATTTCTGGCGATTTCTCCGTTGTGCAGCCCGTTTGCAGCCAGCAGTGCCACTTCCCGTTCCCGTTTGGTCAGTTCCTCCGGCAGCTTCTCCGCAAGCAAATCGCGGTTAAGCTTTGTCCAGCCGGTTCCGAAGCAATCCTTTATCATCAAAAATTTATCAGTCAGCAGGGGATATGC
>JAEWNM010000309.1 GCA_023392755.1 Bacillota bacterium | reverse complement strand
AGCCGCCGGGCCAGCGCAGGTTGGGGGCCTTGATATGTTTCAAGGCTGCCACGATATCCTTGCGGATGCCGCGCACATGGGGGATGGCGGAATCCTCCCCCACGTAGATGCCGCCATAGATGCAGCGGCCCAGATGCTCCGAGAAATGGCCATAGATGTCCTTTGAAATCCTCGCTCCGACCACCTTGGGCTGAACAATAATCCGCATATGCAACCTCCATCGCTGCCCGTATCATTAACGGGCAGTTATTTTCCTTTGGCGCCGTGTTATTTGCGTGCGACCGTGTCCCGGTAATGCATGCGCACCCGTATATCCTGGTGATAGTTGCCAAAGCTTCGGCCAAAAATGGTCATTCCGCCCTGGTTTTTGGCTTTCTCAGGCACACCCAGCCTGAACAAAAGGCTGGAACCGTTGCTGATGGCAAGGTCTTTGAGCGTAACGCCGGAAATCCTGCCGCCGTCAATATAAGTGCCGCCGCTGTTTACCGACAGCAGTTTGTACATGCCGTGCTGGTTCCAGTTGCGATACCACCAGCCGGGATTGTAGATACCCTGCACCCGCCCGAAATCCCCGGGGCTGGTCCAATAGCCCAGCTCCCTGCCGTTCAGATAGAAATAAATGTCGCTGGGCCAGTCCTCCGAGCTGCCGGGTGCTTCCGATGATATCTCCAGGGATATTTGTATCTCCAGAAGCTCCTGGTTGGCGTTGAGGAAATTGGGGATCATGTACTCCACATAGCCGCGGCCAAGCCACAGGATTCCGCCGTTTACACGCTCGGGAGAAGCGAAATACCGGGGATCATCCACCTCCCCCACAATATGCTCAGGCGTCGCGATACCGCAGGTGGGATAAATCTCATAAGCCGTATACTGCCCTACGCTGATTTCCGTTTCATGTACGTTGTGCCTGCTCTCGTTCCTTGCGGGGTCTATCAGTATGCTTTCTTCCCTGACGCGGCAGATCTTTTGCACACCATGCCTGCCTGCCGCTGAATCGATGGTGATGAGCCCGCATTCCTCAAGTGCCTTGATATGAGGTGTAAGCGCGCCGTTGGTCAGCTTGAGTTGCCCGGAAATGGCGGACATGTGCAAGGGGCCTTTTTCATACAGCATCTCCAAAATGCTGATGCGAACATCCGCGCTTAACGCTTTGAAAAGAGGCAGACTATCCTTTAGGCTACGGATGTGCAGCATACGTTCCCTCCCGTGGCGGCCTTCGGCGAAGCATTGCTTTATTTCACATTAATCTAAATCATTATGCATTACGCTCAACATAAAAACATCATATAATGCATCCGGCCAATTGTCAACGGGGTAGCCTGCATTTTGGCATGGCCGTGCCCCTCAATACAAAAAATGCGCCGGCTATTTGCAACTCGGCGCATTTTTATGAAAAATCAAAAGGGGCAGAAATCAGTCGCCTTCCATAAATCTGTACTGTGCCTGGCACAAAGCATGGTAATGACCGCCGGGGATGGCCATCAGTTCCTCATGGGAGCCAGCCTCAACGATGTGATGATCCTGCACCACCATGATCACATCCGCCCTGCGGATGGTGGACAGCCGGTGGGCGATAACAAAACTGGTACGGCCCTTAAGCAGCACTTCCAGCGCCTTTTGGATCAGCATCTCCGTATGTGTGTCAATGGAGGAAGTCGCTTCGTCCAGTATCAGCACCCGCGGATCATTGAGCAGCGCCCTGGCAAAGGAAATCAATTGCTTCTGTCCAACAGAGAGGGAGGAGCCCCGCTCGTTCACCTCTGTGCGGTAGCCCCTTGGCAGGCCCATGATAAAGTCGTGAACGTGCACCGCCTTGGCCGCCGCCGTTACTTCCTCCTCCGTGGCATCCAGCCGACCATAGCGTATGTTGTCCAATATGGTGCCGCTGAAAATGAAGCTGTCCTGCAGCATGACGGACATCTGCCTGCGCAGGGAGTGGAGCTTCACTTCCCGCACATCATGGCCGTCGATGCGCAGCGCGCCCTCCGATACATCATAAAAGCGGCTTACGAGGTTGACCACCGTGCTCTTCCCCGCGCCTGTCGGCCCTACCAAGGCCACGGTTTGGCCCGGCTTCACCACAAAGGATACATCCTGCAAAACGGGGTTGCCCGGATCATAGCCGAAGGAAACGTGGTCGAAGGCAATTTCGCCGCTGATTGATGGCAGCTCCGGCAAATCCGCCCTGGCATCCGACACCTGGGGCTTTGTATCCATAATCTCGAAAATGCGCTCCATGGACGCCATTGCGGCCAGCACGCTGTTATAGAAGTTTGACAGGTTGTTGATAGGTTCCCAGAAACGGCCCAGATACCACAGAATCGCCAGCATATCCGCCAGGGAAAGCCCCTGGGGCCCACCCGTAGCACCCATAAATATCGTGCCCGCGATATAAACGCCGGCTGTGCCTATGGCGCTCAGCGTATCTATGCTGGGCCAGAAAAGGTTGTTGATGCCCACGGCGTGCAGCCAGCTTTTCCTGATATCGCGGTTTGTTTCGTCATACATTTCCTTGTTCAGTTTTTCCCGCACAAACGCCTGGGTGACGCGCATGCCGGCCAGGCTCTCATGCAGGTAGCCGTTCATGGTGCTGGTCTTCATTCTGACCACCTGCCATGCTTTGCGCATGCGTGTCTTCAGCAGGACGATGAGCAAAATCAATACCGACAGGGAGCACAGCGCCACCAGCGTCAGCTGCCAGTGGATAAAAAGCATGATAAGCACTAGGAGCAGAAGCGTCAAACAATCCACCAGCACGTTGATAATGCCGCCGGTGAACAGGTCGTTGAGGCTGTTCACGTCATTGATGACGCGCACCATGATCTTGCCTGCTGAACGGCTGTCAAAAAAAGGCAGGGACAAATCCTGGATATGGTCGAACAGGTCCTGGCGGAGCGTAGCAATGGCTTTGCGCCCGGCGGTATCCATGGTTCTAACGCGCATGCGCAGGCATAGCCCGCCCACCACAACGGCCACGGCCATACCCCCAAACACATAGGGCAGAGCTTGATATTCCCCCTGCTGCAGCAGGCCAACCGCCCGGCTCATCAGATAGGGGCCCAGGAGAGATGCGGCGGAGGCCACGATCATCAGGCATAACGCCTGTATCATCTGCTTCTTGTATGGCTTTAGGTAAGCAAACAGGCGCGCAAACTGCTTCCGGTCAAACGGTGCCTCCATTACTTCATCGTCCAGGTTGCGAAGCCGCGTCAATTCTCCTCACCTGCCTTTTGTGCCGGCGCAAAATCCCTTGTCTGATCCCTAAACATGGCGGCATACAGGCCGTTGAGCGAGAGAAGCTCCAAATGGTTGCCCCGCTCGGCAATACGCCCGCCTTGCAGCACAATGATCTGATCCGCACGGCGCACGGAGGATATACGGTGGGCGATGATGAAAGTGGTCCTGCCTGCAAGCACACGCCCCAGCGCTTTTTGGATTTCCGCCTCGGTCTCCATATCCACGGCGGAGGTAGCGTCATCCAATATCAGTATGGATGGGTCGTACAATATCGCCCGGGCCAGCGCAATCCGCTGCTTTTGCCCGCCGGAGAGGCCAAGGCCCCTCTCCCCAACCACCGTGTCATAGCCCTGGGGCATTTGCAGTATGAATTCTTCCGCCTGGGCAGCCTTGGCTGCCGCCTCCACCATCTCCTGGGAAGCTTCCGGCCTGCCGAAGCGTATGTTGTTGGCAATGGTCTCACTGTAAAGAAACGTCTCCTGCATGACCACGCCGATGGCATTGCGCAAATTATGAAGGTTTTGCGCGCGCACATCCACCCCGTCCACACGGATGGTGCCCGATGCCACATCGTAAAACCTGCCCAGCAACGTCACCAGGGTAGATTTCCCGGTTCCCGTTGCGCCCATGACGGCCACCGTCTGGCCGGGTTCCACGTTAAGGTCGATGTCGCTAAGAACAGTCTTATCGCCATATTTGAAGGTGACATGGTCAAATTCCACGCGGCCTTCCCTTGTCTTGGGCTCACACGCCTTTTCCGGGCTGCGTATTTGCGATCCAAGGTCCATGTAATAAATCAGCTTTTCGGAGGATACGATTCCGTTGGCGGTGATGTTCACAAAGTTGGCCACCTGCCGCATGGGGCCGATAAGCATCCAAACAAATCCGGTGGAACCCACCAGCGTGCCGATTGTCAGATCGCCGCGCATCACCAGCACGGAACCTGCCAGTATCAAAACGGGAATGGCAAAGCTGGCGATCATGTCCATCAGGGGAAAAAAAGTGCTCCACAACCGGGTGACATGCAGGTTGTTTTCCAGCACTTTCATATTATCAGCCGAAAACGCCTGCTTTTCATATTCTTCCCGGGCGAACGCCTTTACCACCCGGACGCCCGCGATATTCTCCTGTGTGCGGGTGTTCAAAACGGCGTTCTGCTCCCGTACGGCCATGTGCGCAGGGCGTATCCTGCGGTGCAGACGCCAGGCCACAAAGGCCACCACAGGGCAGAAGCAGACCATGCACAGCGTAAGCCGCCAGGACATAATGCTCATGCCGACCAGGGAAAGCACAAACAGAAGCATGTTTTCAATCACGCCCACCACGCCGTTGACAATGAACATGCGGACACCCTCAATGTCGCCTGTCATGCGGCTCATAATTTCCCCGATATGGTGGGTATCATAAAAACCATACGATAATTCCTGCATGTGCCCATAAAGCCCGGTGCGCAGATCATACACCACACTTTGTGACACGTCTTCAATGAGCATGCCCCGTTTGTACATCATCAGGCTGCGAATCGCGGTCATAAAAATGAGCGCCGCGCATAACTGCAAAAGCAGCCCCATATCCTGTTGGGGAAGCACCCTGTTCACCACCGCTTCGGTGATATAGGGCACCACCATGCGCAGCGCCGTCAATAAGGTAAGCAATACAACACACAGTATCAACTTTCGCCGGTAGGGCTTGAGCCACTTCAATATCCGCCGGAACGTTTCCATAAATCCTCCCTGCGGTCAATGGAGTTATTAATATACGCCTATTAGCATACGCCTGCCAAACGTTTCTGTAAAGGGAGTATGGCAAAAAAATCACATAAGTTACATGGCAAACGGCCTGCCTGTAAACAGCAGCTTTTGGGGTAAAGGCAGGCAAGTGTGGTTATCAGGGGCAGGCTTCGCCGTGTTTTTGCCCACGAAAAGACAAAACGAATATTTTTATGTTATACTGTTACCCATCACAAATGAAGAATGGGGTATTCCTATGAGGAAAAAGACGCTTCGAATCATTCCCTTCCTTGCGCTCCTGGTAATCTTGACCATCATCGGTTCCCCTGCCATGGCTTATGGACAAAGCAGCCCTGTTGCAGATCAAGAAAGTCAGCTTTATCGGGATGATTTTTATACCGCTGTTAACCGGGACTGGCTTCAAACCGCCGTCATCCCGGAAGGTGAAACATATACAAGCACACATATGGAAATGCGCATGCAAACCCGCCGGCAGCTGATCGATATAGTCAATCAACTGCTGCAGGTGCAACACGTGCCAGGCTCCAAAGAACAGCAGTTATGTGATTACTATCTGACGCAGATGGATATGGAAAGCCGTAACAAGGAAGGCGTTCGCCCTATACTGCCCTTTCTGGAAGCCTATGAAAGCGCCACAACCATAAACGACCTGCTGCAAGCGGAGAAGTTGTTCTACAGCCGGGCCGGGAACTTTAACCTCATCAGCCATCATGTTTCCGCCGATTATGTAAGCAATGACAAAAACGTTTTGTACATATACACACTTCTACCATTGCAATACGAAAGCTATACAGACCCGCGAATATTTGAAAGCTATTTGATGTACATTAAAACGCTTTTTATGCTTTCCGGCAGCCCGGCGGAACAAGCGCACAAGGATGCGCTGGCCGTTGCATCATTTGAACGGGATTTGGCATTGGAAATGAAGAACGGTAAAATGTAGAAATTATCTTTCCAGGAATTTGGCAGCCTTTTTCCACAAATGGATGTGGCGTCTTTGTTTACGCAAGCAGGCTATGACCCGT
>JAEWNM010000250.1 GCA_023392755.1 Bacillota bacterium | reverse complement strand
CCACGCAATAGCATCCCGCATACACACCGGCCGAGCAAGCGCATGTGCCCACCGCCACCACAAATTTGGGCTCGGGCATTTGCTCATAAATGGTTTTCAGCCGCTCCCTTTGCTGCAGCGTAACGGGCCCGGAGCAAATCAGCACATCGGCATGCCGGGGTGTGCCCTTCAGCTGCACGCCAAAGCGTTCCACGTCATATCTGGGCGTTAAGGCGGCCAGCAGCTCAATATCGCAGGCATTGCAGGCCCCTGAATTAAAGTGGATGATCCACGGGGATTTTAAACGGGCCCAGTTGATAATCCTGTCGACCGTCGTCATTGCATTACCTCCTAAGCAGCATGAACAGCGCCAGAACCGTCACGCCAAGATATACCGCCGACGTAAGGGATAGCCCGCCGGGATCGGTAGCCACCACCAGCGCAATAACATGCATGATGGTAAAGAAAAAAGCAAACTTGAAAAATTGTGAATAATCGGGCTGACCCTGGTTTTCAGGCATGTCCTCGCCGCAGGCATAGGCCTTTGTTTTGCCGTGAGAGTCTGTGCCGCGGGCAGCCACTCTTTTGGAGGCTGCCGAAATGCCCAAGGAAAGCAGCAGGTAAATCAAAAAGGTAACGGGCGGCGCCAGAAGTATGGTTTCCATAAACGGCCTCCATGTTGCTCGTTGTCGTTATTGTCCGCAATGCGGCGGCTATCCTTTCAGGTTGTTGAGCTTTCTGGTATCCAGCGTACCGTTGGCTTTGTAAACCCCAAAGAGGATGCCCACCGCCACCACCAGGATCATGACCTCGATAACGATGATGGTCACAACATACGCCTGGGCTGCTGCCATGTTGCCTGTCATATAGCCCGCGCCGATCATCAGAAGCGTGACCGCCTTGGTGAGTATTTCCACCGAAAGCAGAATGCGCATAAGGTTTCTGGTAACCACCATGCTGTAAAGGCCAATAGCCAGCAAAAGGACGGCGGAAATAATAAACAATGTGAACAACAGCGTCATTTCACTTCACGCTCCTTAAAAAAGATCAGCACGCCGTACACGCCGGCCAGTATGATGACAACCTGCCCCAAAAGGTCCACCTGTCTTTTGTTCCAGAATATATCCTGCTCCGTACCAACGCCCTGGGGCGCGGCGGTATAGGGGATCAGTGCGTCAAGATGAGGCCAGATAGCGAAAAGCGCGCCGGTAAGCAGCACAATCAGCAAAATGGGCAAAAGGGCAAACCGCTTGCGCCTTAACTTTTCCATTTCGCTGATCTCCTCTTTGGTGCGCAGCCGCGTCATGCTGATAGCGCTGATGAAGATAACCGTTATCAGCCCCGCGCATACGGAAAGCTCAAACACCGCTGCCAGGGGAGCATCGAGCAGAAACATTATAATGGAAAGAATTGCGCTCACCACCGCCATGGCGATGGATGCTTTCAATAAGTCCCGCAAAATAATGCAGACTGTGGCGGAAACTACCAGACCCACAAGCAGGAGAATCATTACCGTAAGGTTCAAGTATATTCACCTTCTATCGCTATTGTAGATCGTCAAAGCAAGCCTTTGCCCTGCATGAATACAAGCAGCAGCGGGAAGAGCAAACCCGCCAACACGTTGATGGCTGACAGAAGAACCTGCACAAACCGGAGGCTGCCGCTGCATTCACGCACATCCTCCATTTGCGGCACGGTCTTGCCAAAAAACACTTTCTTCTGCAAAATCAGGAAGTAGCCAAGCGTCAATACGCTGGCGCACAACGCCGCGATGGCCAGCCCCGGCGACACCTGCCATACGGCCAGAACCACCAGCAGCTTGCTCCAGAAGCCCGACAGGGGCGGAATGCCCGCCATGGACAAAAGCCCCAGGATAGAGCTTGTGCTGGTTACCGGCATCTTCTTGGCCAGGCCGCCCATCTGATCCATATCTCTGGTGCCTGTTTGATGCAGGATGGCCGCGGCGTCCACAAACAAAAGCGATTTGAAGGTGGCGTGGTTGAAAAAGTGCATCACCGCGCCCGCAAAGCCCAGTGCGGAGCCTGTGGCGGCACCCAATACGATATACCCTATTTGACTTACGCTTGAAAATGCAAGCATCCGCTTAATATCGGTCTGCCCTATAGCACCCAGCGCGCCAACGATGATCGAAGCCAGGCCCAGGATGGAAAGTACGTTGCCAAGCGCTGGATTGCACAAGAATACATCACGGTAGATGCGCACCAATGCGTACACGCCGGAAACCTTGATGACAACACCTGCCAGCATGACCGATACGGGTGACGGTGCGGAAGAGTGGGCATCCGGCACCCAGGTGTGGAAGGGAACGACACCCGATTTGATGGAGAGTGCCACCGTAAACAACACGAATGCCGCCAGAAGCGCAATGGGATAGCTGCCGTTGCGGGCGGCGATATAGGCGGAGACCGCGGCGAAGGACGTATCCCCTACCAGCGCAAACAGCAAAACGATGGACATGAGCATCATGGTGGTAGCCAGAGCGGACATCATGTAATACTTGAACGCGCCTTCCAGCTCATCCCGCTTTTTGTTGATGGCAATGAGAATGAACGAGGATGCGGCGGTTACCTCAATAAAAACATACAGGCTGAACACATCGGCAACCATGACAACGCCGTTCATGCCGATCATCAAAAGCATAACCGCGCTGCCAAAGTTAAAACGTCCGCTCTTTACCGTGTCCCTTGCCACGATCAGGGTAATGCAGGCGATAAGCCCGATAATGCCAAGCACCACGGCGCTGAACCGGTCCACGGTGAAGGGGGCAAAAAAGGTGGACTTAAGGGCTGCCCCTGTTTCTAGGCAGCGGGCCACATCCAGAATACCCAGCACAAGCTGCGAAGCCGCCACGGCCATCCCAACCCACAGAATGGCTTTACGGTCGATCCATGTGTACAACACATTCAGAACTACCACCGTTAAAAGTGGAATCCCAATAAACAGAAGCGGCACCTAACCTTCCTCCTACATCATGCAGATGCGCAGCGCGCCGATTGAAAATGATTATAAATACATAATAAATATCGCGGATGCAATCAAAACGCCGCCCAGCACCCAGAAAACATAGCGCGACTGGCTGCCGTTGTGCGCCCGCTTGATGAGGGAGGACAAAAGCCCCACAAAGCGCACCACCGCAACGTCGTAAAACCAGCTGATCCCGTCGTTGATCTTCAGGGAAACCGAAGCGTAGCTCCTTATCACATGACCGCCCAGATGGTAAGGATCAAAGTATTTTTTCTGCGCCCAGCCATAGACGGTCCTCAGAACAGGCGCGTCATGGTAATGATCCGCCGCAGAAAGCCCCGCGCCAGTCCTTTTGAAACCGCGGTAGTGGTCAATGGCGGCCAAGAGCAGCGAAGTCACCGAAATACCTACCAGGAGCCAGTTGGTATGGCCGCCTATATGCTCACCGGCCTCCGCCGCTTCGCCAAGAATCGGCGTGAGCACATGGCTGATCATGAAGTCTTTCATAAAGCCCAGAGCCAGGCAGGCCACGGCCAGTATTGCCATGGGTACGAGCATGCCGGCAGGCGCTTCCTCTACCTTTACGGCGTCCTTGGACGGCTTGCCCAAGAACGCCGCATGGCCAAGCTTCAAAAAGGACACGGCGGTAAAGAACGCACCGACGGCCGCGGCGATATACAGCAGCACATTGGTTTCAAGAGCCGCGTCGAAAATCAGTTCTTTGGAGAAAAAGCCGTTGGTGAGCGGAAAGCCCGCGATGGAGGCCGCGGCCACCAGGAAGCAGATAAAGGTGACGGGCATCTTTTTGCCAAGCCCGCCTACGCAGTGCAGGTCTGTTGTTCCGGTCTGCTTTTCCACCGCGCCAGCGGTAAAGAACAGGCAACATTTGTATACGGCGTGGTTGAGCATGTGGAAGATGCCCCCCACGATGCCGACGGGCAGGCCCGTGCCGATGCCCAGCATCATATACCCCACCTGGCTGATGGCATGATAGGACAAAAGGCGTTTGAAATCCTTCTGGACCAGCGCCATCATTACCGCGAAAACGACTGTGGATGCGCCCATGATCATGATCAGATAACTCATGGGTGAGCCATGGGTAAACTCAAACAGGTCCAGGCAAACCCTTACCAGCAGGTAAATGCCCAGCAGCTTTTCCAGCGTGCCCGGCAGGAAGGCCAGAAAGGGCATGGGAGCATCGTCCGCCGCGTCGGGAATCCAGGTATGAAAAGGCATGGAACCCGCCTTCGATACGGCGCCAACCATCAAGAGTATGAACGCCAGCGCCCCCCACCCTGTGATGGGCAGCCGTATTTGATCCATGGTCAGCGTATTGGCCAGATATCCCACAAGGCCGATGCCCAGCATCATTGTAAGGTCTGTAAGGCCCGCGATGACCACGGCCTTGACGGAGGTTTTGTAGGCCTTTTTGCCCCCGGCCATAATCAAGACGAACATGGTGGCAAGTATGCCTTCCCAGAAGAAGAGCATCACCGCCAGGTTATTGGCAAGCACCGCGCCGTTGACAAGCGAGAGGGTGAACAGAAGGCAGGCGGAAAACAGCCGGGCGAAGGGCTTGCCTTTCATGAATACGGTGGTGTACACAACCACAAGGAATGACAAAACAGCAGCGCTTAATAGAATGAATCTGTTAAAATGATACAGTTTCAGGGAAAAGTCGATTTGAAATCCGGCAAAAGGCCGCGTAAATGCCAGTTCCTTCCCACAGACGGCAATATTCAGTACAAGATTTCCGGCAAATCCCAAAAGAACTGCCGCTTCCTTGCCGCCCCTGAACTTATTTGGCACAAGCAGAACCAGAACGCCAAAGGCCGCCGGGAAAAGGATCATCCAAAGAAGAAGGGCTCCGTTCATTTTACGATCACCGCCATTTGCTGCACAATTGCGCTTACAAGCTGCGCCGGATAATAGATCAAAATCCCGCTAAGGACTGAGAGAGCCGCCAGCAGCGCCACGGAAAATACCATGGTGCCGCTGCCCTCATGGGGTACATGCTCCATATGGGCCCCACCCATAAATACTCTGACAAAGGCCCGCAACAGATAGATGACTGTCATCACCGCGCCCAGTATGAACACCATGGCAATGTAGGGATGCCCCGACTCCACAGCGCCGTTGACCACCATGTACTTTGAGAAAAAGCCGCCGAAGGGCGGTACGCCCATGACTGAGAAGGCACACAGAAAAAAAGAGGCGGCGGTCCAGGGCATGGTCTTGTATAGCCCGCCCAGCTTGCGGATGTCTTTTGTGTGGCAGCCGTGCTCCACAATGCCCGCGCATAGGAACAGCCCTGCCTTGGAGACGGCATGCATGAGGATGTACATAAGGCCGCCGGCCAGCGCCAGTTCGCCGCCCACCGACAGCCCCAGGAAAATGAAGCCGATCTGGCTGACGGTGGAATAGGCAATAATGCGTTTGATATCATTTTCCGCAATGGCAGCACCCGCGGACAGTATTGCGCTGATGGCAGCAATGACAGGCATCGCCGTGTGCCACAATGCATCCACCGCAAAGTTCACCACAAATAGCCGTGTGAACACATACACACCGATTTTTACCAGAACAGCCGCGTGCAGCAGCGCCGTGGCGGGGGTAGGCGCTACACCCGCATCCGCAATCCAGGAGTGCAGCGGCAGCGTTGCGGATTTGGAAAGTATGCCGAAGAGTATCAAAATGACGGCGGCGTTTCCAATTTCCTTGCCGCGCAGCAGCGTCAGGTCCATGGTGCCATACTGCTGGTATATCATCAGAAAACCTGCCAGCATGATAAGCGCGCCGGCTGCCGTGATCAAAAACGCCTTGTTGGCCCGCCGCACATACTCCTTCTCCCGGAAGAAGCCGATCAGCCGCCAGCAGCATACCGCAGAAATCTCCCAGAACAGATACAGGAAAATGAGGTTGGTGGTGAGCGTGATACCCATCATGGCGCCAAGAAACAGCACCACAAACAGATAATACTCATTTTGGTTTTCGGCGTGGGCTACATAGCCGAAGGAGTACAATACGATAATCAGGCCAAGGAATGAAGAAGCCAATGCCATAAAAACGGCCAGGCCGTCCGCCAGAAAACCAAAGCTCAAGCCAAGGGGCAGCGTGACGCTGAAATAAGGAGGCGTCTTGGAAAGCGCCGCCGGCAGCATGGACAGCAAAAGCCCAAAGGGGATCAGCACAAAAAGAAACGCAAGCGCATTGCGCAGCTTTTTGGATATTCGGCCTGCGACAGGCAAAAGAAACGAACCCAGCAAAGGCACAAAAACCACCAGCAGCAAAAGGGTCTTTATCGCCATTTCCGTTTTCCCCCAGCGTAATATCATGGCAGCATTCAGCGGTATAGCACCGCATGGTCAAGGCGCCGGAAGCAGTTTCCTGCCGCGGCGCCCAAACCGAAATCCATTATAGAACCGTATACGTATTCCGTCAATGGCAGCGTGCATCATTTTTTCGCTTTTATAAAAAAATAAAATATATCATTCATTCAAACTGGTTATTCTTTCCGTTCTGCATGGTGATAAAAAGCCGGCAGGAGAAAAGACATGATCGCATCAAATATGCCCATCTGTATTCATGGACGCGCAATCCTACCACATAAGCCATCTTGAATCCATCCCTGAATGCGTATATAATGGGCTGGTGCCCGGCCTGACCCATACGGAGGCCGGATATGAAGGAGAAACGGACGGATGCATGAGTTGGGCCTCACCAAGCAGATTGTGAAAATTGTAAACGACGCGG
>JAEWNM010000157.1 GCA_023392755.1 Bacillota bacterium | reverse complement strand
ACCAGCGACATGTGCGGTGAGAGAGGTGAGCGCTGCCAGTGGCAGCAAAGAGCGAACCGAACGAATCAACCGAAACAAGCGGCTGTAAGCCGCGCCGATTGAGGTTGCGGAGGTTTGCGAGGAATTTCGATGAAATTCCTTCCTTGCCCGAGCAAACGGCCGCAAAAGGCGTAGCCTTTTGCAGTGCAGCGAGGGAAAACTCAACAAAGTGGCGATGGCCACTTTGTTGATACACTGGGGCCGCCAGAAATGGCGGCCCGGCGTTTGCCCAAAGCATTTGCCGTGGGAGCGGTTTTGCCGGCTGCGGCATTTTCGCCTTTGGCCTAATTCACGCTGGCGCTTATATCGCTTAGTGAGCCGTCCTCCATATATTTGAACAGCACGGCCGTATCCTTATCGCCTGTGGTGATGACCGCAAACGTGCGGGTGGCGTCGGGGTAGTCGGTATTGTGATCAATCCAGGTTCCCTCATTGATGTAGAGTTTCCCGTTGCCTATATCCAGAAAGCTGGGTACGTGGGTATGACCAAACAAGACGATGTCCACGTTTTCGTTGGGGTTTTCCAGGTATTGCGTCTTCGCCTGATTGAAAAAATACTCCCAGCTCAAGGTTCCCGATACCGCCTCCATAAAGGTGTTGGGCACCTTGTTATTGTTGATTTTCTGGCGCTCAGCCCATGTACGCTGAATATTTTGAAACAGCACCGGTGCGGAAATGGTGCCATCTTCCCGCTGAGCCGGAAAGAAATCAAGGTATGTATACGCATCATTAAACCCGGCGATACGCACATCGAATATTTTCTGGTCCAGGTCTTCGTTGGGCGTTATCTGTTCGGAGATGTTTTTCAAAATCGAATAATAAATGTAAGCGCCGTACTGATCCGCATCGGTTTTATCGGGAACGCTTGTTACCACCGGCAAATCCTTTTTAACGGACGGGCGGCCCTGAATAACCCAGCTGGTTGCATAGCGTGCGTAAAAGTAACCGGCAGGAAGCATGGTTTCATCGCTGCCCAGCAGTTCGGCGTTGGAAACTGTATCCGGCGCGGAAAATACGTCATAGCGGTGGCCGTGCTCGATGACAATTTCATTGCGGTCGCCGGTATAGTAGGTGCCCAGCCCCTTGGCATCCCTGGCCTGCACGATACCGGGCAGCGCCTCGTCCAGAACGCCCGATTCCAGCAGCATGTCGTGATTGCCCGGGATGTAGACCAGCTTGATACCGGCGCTCATAACGCCCTTCAGCGCATCCATGACATTTTGATTGTTTGCGATGACTTCGCGGTAAAATGCAGAGGAATCAGTGTGCGACGGATAATCGAGCGGCAGATACCATTCATCCAGGAAGTCGCCGTTGATAATCAGCTCCCGCACGTCAGCGGTTGCCTGCAAACGCGCCAAGAATTGCAGCAAATATACTTTGTTGGCAGCATTCTCGGAAAAGGAGTCGTCTATTCCCAAATGAATATCGCTGATAACGACAATCTTGTCTCGCGTGCCGTTGGCCTCCCAAAGCGGCTGCACACCGTTTGCAGTCTCAGCCAATGCGAATGCTGCCACTGTTATCAGTATGTAAAGAGCCGTGAATAGGGTTAAAAACCGTTTTTTCATAAGTACTCCTCCTGATTTTATTGATAGCGCATTGCTGCGCAGACCCGGCGGTATCCCATCAACCCCAGGGGAAATATTGGTACGCAAGCTGCGTCACCTGATTGGTTTCATCCAGCGTTAACACCGCATAGAAGGTGAACGGCTCCTCTTCCTCCCCGCTTTGCTCGGCGACCCATTGCAAAATGTCCTGGCAGGGGATGTTTGTGATGACATTCTCGTCTAAATCCACCGGCATGAGAACAACACAATCCTCCGCCAGCAAAAGCTCTACCGGGTTTTCCTCGTCAAAGCCGAATACGTCCAAATCCGCCTCGCCATCAGCGTCGCTCAACTGAAAATCCCCAAAGCACCCGTTCACCACGATGGCAGAGGATGCATCTGCCTGCGCCTGCGAAATGCCCATAACGTAGAAGTACGGGTAGTTCTCCGGATTGAGCGCCAAGGATTTCCCCGCATCGCCGCCCTGTGCCGGCGCGATGGTGCATCCCAGCGTGAACAGGAGCGAAAGCACCAAACCAAACAGCTTTTTCACGAGCCAAAACCTCCCTTTATATCCTTTGTCCATGCAGTATTGATTGCAAAGCATCACCCTTCAAGCTACTCTTTCTGTGTCTTTATCTTCTTGGGCCAGTAGCAGATGCCCACATCCAGCGCGCGGGGCTGATCCAAGTGGAAATCGGCATAGATGCAGTACCAGCAGCTCTGCTCTGCCGCGCCGCCCCGCGGCGTAAAGGCGGGACAACGCTGTCTGGGCCAGACGTTGCCGCCGGAATTGGGGGCGGACAGCGGCCTGTCTTCCCGTCGCCTGGCGGTCTCACCCATAAAAAAGCGCCCCCTTCCTTTTGCTGCTTTGATGATAAAAGGATAGCAGCAAAAGGAAGGGAACATCGAATGTATGCTTAAAAGGCGCAGCTTTCTACCTAAAGTTTCCGCATATAGAAAAAACAGCCCTTGGACAGCGCTTCTACACGTAAATCATACCATCATCCGAACCTTGAACATGCCGCCCGCCACCTCATACATAAGTTCGCCGCCGCACTTTTTTACAAAATCGGCCACGCTTTGCGTACCCCTGCCATGACCTTGCTTGCCAGATATGGGCAAGCCGCTTTCGTCCAGCAGGACCCGGCCCATATAGGGGTTGCTCATTTCAAGAATGAGCTGGCCCGTATTCACGGCGGTAAAGTGCACAACGGGCTCCATCTCCGCAGGCAGGGCAGAAAGCGCAGCGATGGCGTTTTCCATCAGGTTGGATACAGCCATAGCCAGCGAAAGCTCGTCCACGTGAAGCTTTTCGGGAATGTCCAGCCTTAACTTGCAAGAAAAGCCCCGCTGCCGCGCGAGATCGGCATAATAAGATACGGCGGCGTTCACCGGCACGTTCTGGCAGTAGCTTTGGGGCTTTTGAGGCAGCGCCTCGCTCTGCCGCTGGATGAGGCCGGCAGCCTGATCGATTTCCCCCTCCTTCAGCAAAGAGAGCAGCGTATTGTTAAAGTGGCGGCGGTCATGCTGCACGATGCTCATCTGCCGCACGGCCTCGTCCATCAGGCGCAGCCGCTGACGGGTAAGCTCACGATCCGAGAGCATTTTCAGGTTTTCCTCCCGCAGGGCAGCTTCCCGCAAGGTCTTTCGCAGTGAAAAAAACATGGCGAGATAGACGAGCAGCGCCAGCATAACAAGCAGCAGAAGCGGACCAAAATCCTCAGTGAGCGTCCGCTCCACATCATCGCTTGACATAAAGTACCACGCAAAATTGCCAAAGAGGCCTGCCGACAAAAACAGGTAGACGCTCCACTGCTCCGCCGCCTGCCGGTAGAGCGGCCGCAGGCGCTTGCGAAACAGCAATACGGCGGCTAAAAACATGAAAAAGCGCAGCACCGTGACAGCGTAAGACGGGTACGGAAAAAAACCGCAGAGGTAGTAGGTCAAAATGACCGTAACGGCGTAAACGTTCATGGCAGTGAGACAGTTGAACAGCCATTGCATGAACGTTTCATGAAAGAGGGGCTTTACGGCAATGCCGACAAGGATAAAAAACAGGATATCCAGCTTGCCAAGCGTTGTATAATCGTTTCTCAAATAAAAATAAACGTTCAGCATCAGGTCAAGCATCACGATGGCAGCAAGTGCCGTGAGCAGGGTTCGGGGGCGGCATTTAGGCCGGGCCAGCGTAAACAGCAGCACCGCCAGCATGGCGTTTGTTATGATGGAACGCAGAAAATCGTATAATTGCAATCTTACGCCTCCCCCAGCCGATAGCTCATATAGGCGTTTCGCGTTGCCGCAAACTGCTTGCCGGACACCGGCACGAAGGTGCCGCCTTGCAAAGTAAAGCCCTCCTTGGTCAGCCGTTCCACACGGCTCATGTTCACCACATAGGCGGCGTGGGGCTGAATAAACCGCCGGTCACGCATAAGCGGTGCGACATGCTCGGTAAAGCTGCCTTGGATCGTTGTGGTTTCCACCCGTTCGCCGCTTGCCAACGTGTATGCTACGGTATGGCGCGCGTATTCGCAGCAGGCAATACTGCCGGTGGAGAGGGTGCGCAGGCCACCCTTGGTTTTGATGGTAACGGCAGCTTCCTCGCCATAATCCACCTTCTGCGCCGCCAGGTCCAAGGCGGCAGACAGCGCTCCCGCATCCACAGGCTTGAGCAGATAGTGCAGGGGATTGACCGAATAAGCGTCCAAGGCAAAGCCGGGCTCGGTAGTGATAAAAATGATCTGCGCGTCGGTGCTGACGCTGCGTATGCTGCGC
Source organism: Bacillota bacterium (assembly GCA_023392755.1). Taxonomy (GTDB): domain Bacteria; phylum Bacillota; class Clostridia; order Christensenellales; family Aristaeellaceae; genus JAEWAH01. Next base: position 1,838 of record JAEWNM010000157.1, on the reverse strand, counting down.
CCCAGTTCCAGCCCGCTGATCATGGGCATGACCATATCCAGCAGAAATATATGAAAGGTCTCGGTTTCACAGGCATTCAGCAGTGCGTCCGGATGGCCGAACACCCGAAGGTCGGCGCTTATGCCGCGCCCATGCAGGTATTCTGCTGTAAGCTCGGCAATGCGCCGAAGCTCGGCCTCCATATCGTCGCAGATAGCAATTCTCATCATAACGGTTACCCCTCTGAAATGGTTCTTTCGTGGCCCGGCAGACTTCTTTGCCTTTACGCCAATGCGCCATGGCCGCCTAAAGCAAATAAGACCGGGAATAAGGTTACAGGCATAGAATCCATTGCCGCGCAGCTCCGCCATGATCCATACGGAGGATGCTTCCCAGCTGGAGATATATCCATTGATGCCGTTCATCCGCTTCCCCGTTAGTACAATATAGCACACCAAACCCTATACGGCTATCCGCAAATTTTCAAGAGAAGGCGAGAAAAGAACTTTTATTGATCTTTATAAGGGCAGATGTCCTGACCAAACGTTTGAAACAAACCTCAAACAGCCATAGCATCAATGAAAATTGTCAAAGGTATTATTTTGCGCCAACGAGAAATGCTGGAAACAAACTGCCGGCATCCTTCGTCTATATTTTGACAGGATGCCAAAGACATATCCGCGCTGTATGCCAACGGTTTTCTGCCTGAGTAGAATGGGATATGGGAGAAGGAGCAGACCATGAAAAGAAAAATCGTTGCATTTATTCTGTTATGTGGCATCATGGCAAGCATGTTCAGCAGTTCGGCGCTTGGCCTGGACTATGGGACGGCAATTATTGACGGCGGGAAGGCGGACCGGGTGCATTTGAGAGAACGCTCCAGCGCGACGGCAAAATCGTTGGGCTTATACTTTACAGGCACAGAGGTCTACTGCGCATCTGACCCCCAAAAAGAGTGGGTGAAGGTAACCATCGGCCGTCAAACGGGTTACATGAAATCAGAGTATCTGTATCAGGGGTCCAGGCCGGGCAGCGTCAAGCCCAAACAGCCGGCGGCGACGGTAAGCAACATAAAGGCGGGCAGTTGGGTGAACCTGCGGGAGGAGCCTATGCAAAGCTCGGCAGTAGTGGGAAAACTCTATCAGAAAGACGCGGTCACCGTGCTTGGCCAGACCGCAACGAAATGGTACTATGTGAAGGCCGGCGATTTATATGGATATATGATGCCTGGCTTTCTGCTGGTCGGCCCTTTGGCGCCGAGCACGCCAGGAAACGCCTATGGGACTGCGATTATAGACGGCCAAAGCTCTGACCGGGTTCATTTGAGAGAACGCGCATCGAAAGACGCGATCTCGCTGGGGCTCTACTTTACCGGCACGAAAGCCGTGTGCGCGTCCGACCCTAAAAAAGAATGGGTAAAGGTTACCATCGGCAGCCAAACGGGCTACATGAAATCCGAATTTTTGTACAGCGGGTCAAAACCGGAGAGCATACGGTCCAGACAGCCCAAGGCGGTGGTGAAGAACAAAAAGTCCAGCGGCTGGGTAAACCTGCGCAAAGAGCCATTCCAAAGCGCGGCAACCATCAGCAAGCTGTATGACGGGGATTCGGCTATAGTACTTGGCCAGACCGCCAGCAAATGGTACTATATCAAAACAGGCGATCAATACGGTTATATCATGCCTGATTATTTGTCGGTGGGCGGCTCCACCCCCGGCACCACGGCACCAAACAAAGCCGCCATCTGCCGCGCCGCTGGAATAAGAAAAGGTTCCGTCCTTTTTCAGCTGCATAAAGGCCCGGTAGGCAAGGTTGTAGCCGTACACCGCTCCGTCCAGATAATGCAGAATCTCTACCCC
>JAEWNM010000146.1 GCA_023392755.1 Bacillota bacterium | reverse complement strand
GCCATTGCCATGGAGGATATTGACTACGCCTTCAATGCGGCGCTGGTAGGCGAGGAAAAGAGCAGCAGGGATACCCAGGAGAAGGAGCGGAAGATAACCGCCGTCCATGAGGCCGGCCACGCGCTGGCTACCCTGGTGCTTCTGCCCGACAGCAAGCTGAACCGCGTATCGATCATTCCGTCCACAAAAGGGGCGGCGGGATACAGCATGTCCATTGCACCGGAAAAAATGTTTCACACAAGGCAGGAGCTGCTTCGCCACATGGCGGTGGCGCTTGCGGGCCGGGCGGCGGAGGAACTGGCTTTCGGGCCGGAGGAGGTTACTACCGGCGCGGCCAATGATTTGCAAAAGGCGGCGGATATCGCCGCCCGTATGGCGGCTGAATGGGGTATGGGCCCGGACGCGGACAAGCCTTTTGAATTGCTGCTGGCCGGCAAGGATCAAAGGCAGTCGGGTGCTCTTTCGCTGCTGGAACAGGCCTACAGGCTGGCTACGGAGGTCTTGACCGCGAACCGTAAAGCCTGGAACAACATGTGGGACAGGCTTCTTCAAAAAGAAGCGCTTACGGGCGAAGAAGCGGCAGCCTGCATGCAGTAAAAAATCCAATGCACATAAAGGCGGACCCGATTGTAAACCGGGTCCGCCATAGGCTGTCGACATTCTGTATGTTGATGGCCTTTTTAGTTTAGGCATGCTATAATACATATACATTTGCTGGATAATGTAAAGAGCACAAAATTAGGCATGGGAGGCAAATATGCAGGCAGAAGATAAAATATCATTTGGCAGTTACGAATGGCGCGTGCTTGACATACAAAACAATGCGGCTTTGATTATAACCGAATGCATCATAGAACATCGTGCTTACCATGACGCTTATAAAGATATAACGTGGGCTGACTGCTCGTTAAGAAAATATCTTAATGGTGAATTCTATAATAAGTTCACCGCGGCTGAAAAATCAAGAATAATCCCGGTGTTAAATAAAAATCCTGACAATCCGTGGTATGGTTCAACGGGCGGGGCGGATACGCAAGACAGCATATTTTTATTGAGCCTTGAGGAAGTGTGCAGATATTTCGGTGATAGCAGTTCAAATTTGCAAAACCGAAGGAAAAATCAAAGATATTGGTTTGAAAGAAAAGATGAAAACAACAGTAAGCGAATAGCAAAAATTCTGGGTAAAGAAGGAAGTTGGTGGTGGTGGCTTCGGTCGCCTGGCCGCGTTAATGTAAAAGCCGTGTATATCTTCGGGACTGACGGCAATATAGGTATCCAAGGCAACAATATACTCAAAGGCAACATCAGTGATGGCAAATGTACAGGCGGCGTTCGTCCCGCTTTGTGGCTGAAGCTGTAATGCAATTTGAATCATGGCAAATAGGCACAATATTGTATACCGTATCCAAAAGGCTTCTTGATTTTCAGAAAAATCAAATCACCATAAGTCTACAACCTGAGGCGGGCCAGATGCCAATCGGGCCCGCCATTCAAATTCCATCCGCATTTGGGGCCGTATAGCACCAGCACGATGCTTATTTCCTCAGGATGATGTCGATTTCGGCCAGCTCCTCCGGTGTAAAGCAAGCGTTTTCCATGGCTCTAAGGTTCTCCTGTATCTGGTCCAGGCGGCTGGCCCCAATAATGAGAGATGTCATCACATTGTCCCGCAAGGCCCAGGCAAGGGCCAATTGGGACAGCTTCTGCCCCCTGCGCTTGGCGATTGTATCCAGTTGCCTGGCGATTTTCAGCTTTTCTTCCGTTACGGCCTCAGGCTTCAAAAATACGCCGGAGGTCATGACTCTGGAATCGGCGGGGATGCCGGAAAAATAGCGGTCCGTTAAAAGCCCTTGGGCCAGCGGGGAAAAGGCAATGCAGCCGATGCCCTCGCTTTTCAGCACATCAAACAGCCCTTCCGTTTCCCAGACGCGGTTGAACATGGAGTATTTGGGCTGGTGGATCAGGCAGTGGATGCCCAGCTCCTTTAAAATGCGGCTGGCTTTCAAAGTATCCTGGCCGTTGTAGTTGGAAAGGCCGACATACAGTGCTTTGCCCTGCCGGACAAGGGTCGCCAGCGCATCCATGGACTCCTCCAGCGGTGTGGCGGCGTCAGGCCGATGGTGGTAGAATATATCCACATAATCAATACCCAGGCGTTTGAGGCTCTGATCGCAGGAGGAGACGATGTATTTTTTGCTGCCCCAGTCGCCGTAAGGTCCGGGCCACATGGTATAGCCGGCCTTGGAGGAGATTATCAATTCATCACGATAAGGCAGCAAATCCTTTTTCAAAATACGGCCGAAGGTTTCCTCCGCGGTGCCGGGCGGAGGGCCGTAATTGTTGGCCAGATCAAAATGGGTGATGCCCATATCGAAACTGCCCAGCACCATTTCCCGCGCGTTTTCATGGATGGCCTTTTCCCCGAAATTATGCCATAGCCCCAGGGATAAAAAGGGGAGATGGATACCGCTTTTGCCGCAGCGGCGGTACTGCATGGCGGAATACCGCTGTTGGTTTGCTATGTACATATTATACCTCCTTGACAGGGCCTGTAATGGAGAACACCGTACCGCAAGAAACAAGGGCAGTATAGCAGAAAACATACGGCTGGACAAGCGCACAAATCATGCCGGCATCAGCCTCCCTGCGCGCCGGCGGTGCATGCAATACTACCGTCATGCGTGAATTGCATCCGGCCTACATCGTGTTTTTGTACTGGGCAGGGGTCACACCCATGTGCTTTTTGAAAACCTGTATAAAGTGGCTCTGGGAACAGAATTGGTAAAAGGCTGCGATTTCAGAAACGGTGCTTTGGCTGTACCGCAGAAAATGGCAGGCTTCTTCTATGCGCCGCTTTTGAACAAACGCTGTAATGGAAACGCCCGCTTCCTGTTTGAAGCGGCTGGACAGATAATCCGGATGGATATATATGTGTTTTGCGATCATTGGCACCGTTATCTTTTCGGACAGGTGATGGTCGATAAAGGCCACGGCGCTGCGTATGACGTTGGACAGCGCGGCGCTGCCCCTATTGTTCACCTGGTCGATGAACTGCAATACCATGGCCTCCTCCAGCGAGCCCAGCGGCTTGAGCGATTGTGCTTCCTCAATGGTCCGTATAAAGGCGTCGGAGAGGGTAAAGGCTTCATCGGCGGGCACGCCGCCCTGTATGGCGGCCCTGGTGAACAGCGTACAGCTGCAGATCAGGGAGTTTTTCAGCGACCTAAGCGGATCGCGGGCCAGCGTGGCACGCTTCAGGCGGTTGATCTCCGAGAGCACCTTCAGTGCGTTTTCCCGATCTCCGTGGCGTATGAGCCGCACCTCCTCCTGCTCCAGAAAGTAGGGCGGATGCTGGAACTGCGCCATCCTGTTTTCGTATGTCTGATCAAAAAACGGCTTTCCCATATCCGGCATCAGCTCGGGGACGGGAGCGGGCAGCTGCTCACCGCCGGAAAACAAACGTTCCAACAGCTTTCCGGCGTAGAAATAATTGTCCTCCGTCAATTGCGGCAGCGACTTCCAGTGGGCGGACACCTCATCCCTTTTGTTCAGCGGAAGCCTCAATGCCCGGATACGCCGCGCAATTTCCCCGTCCGTCAACAGCTTTGTGATAAGCGGGCCGCACAGCAGCGATGCGCCATCCCCCAGCTCAAAGTAGATAAACTGCTCCTGGTATTCGTTTTCCATAAATTGCGCAGTCATCCTTTGCTGCGGGCTGGGGTTCAGGGGCCATAGCGGCGTTTTGCCTTCCAGCAGCTGCGTGGCGCTTCGTATCGCATCAGGCAGCGCTAAAATGCATTGCGCCCCCTGGTACAGTGCAATGGGCAGGCGGCAGGCATGATGGAATAACCGCGTCAGGTGAGTCGTTTCGGAAAGCAACATAGTCAATAACACTCCAGAAAATCTGTCTTATATGGTAAACGTTTATAGGGATTTTAACACAAATCAAAGAAAAGTGATATACTCGCATGTAAAAAGATGATATAGTCAAATCAAAACCGCCGGTGCGGGTCAAACAGCATACAACCGTCTCCGGCTGAAGAAACAAGGAGGAATACCATGAAAAAGTGGACCGTTCTTTTCCTGGTTTTGGCACTTACGCTCGGTTCCGCGGCCGCGCTGGCCGAACCCGCCGCCATCCGCTTTGCCGCCCAGGGTGACAGCACCCCCGCTACCCAGGCCGTGATCGATGCTTTCAACGCCTCCCAAAGCGCCTACAAGGTGGAATGGGTGGACATGACCAACGACTCAGGCGCCATGCGGGAGCAGCTCATCACCTCCCTGAAAGCCGGCAGCGCGGAATATGACGTCCTTTCCCTGGACGTGGTGTGGGCTGGCGAGTTTGCAGCCGCCGGCTACATCGCTCCCTTGGACCTTTTGCTGGACGACGCCGGGCTGAAGCCGGAAGATTACAATGCCGGCTCCATGGCCTCCGGCACCTACAGCGGCAAGCTGTACGTGATGCCCTTCTTCCCGGACCTGGGCATGCTCTTTTACCGCAAGGACATCGTGTCTGAAGAGGACGCGGCGAAACTCATATCCGGTGACTACACATTTGCAGACCTTGAAGCCATGGCGGAAAAATACATGGGGCAGGGCGGCACCACCGCCGGCTTCGTATTCCAGTCCTCCCTGTACGAAGGCCTGGTGTGCAATGCCAACGAATTCACCGCCAACTGGACTGACATCAAGGGCGGCCTGGAGGCTATGAAAGCCCTGATCGAATCGGAAGCCACGCCTGAAAACATTATGACCTATACCGAAGGCGAAACCCACAACTCCTTTATCAAGGGCGAAAGCGTATTTGCCCGCAACTGGCCCTATCAATGGGGCATGATCAAGTCGGAAGGCACCATCACCACCGAACAGGCCGGCATCGCGCCCCTTCCCGGCGGCTCCACCGTCGGCGGCTGGCTGCTGGCCATCAACAAGAATAGCGCCAACCAGGAAGGCGCTTTCGAATTCCTCAAATTCCTCAACAGCGAGCAAGGCCAGATCGTCATGTCCCAGGCCTACCTGCCCGGCTACAACGCCATGCTGACCAATGAACAGGTCGTTAAGAACAACGAGCTGCTGTCCATGGAAGGGTTTAAAAACGCACTGAAGACCACCATCGCCCGTCCCGTATCCGCCGAGTATGCCAAAGTGTCCGACGCTTTGCAGCAGGCCGTGTACGGCTACCTGAGCGGCGCGGCGGAGATCGACGCAGCCGTGGCCGCCGTGGAGGCTGCGCTGGCGCAGTAAGGATGTTGACAGCCGGAGGGAACCCTCTCCCTCCGGTATGGCGGGGCTGTAACCTTAGGGCTGCAGCCCCAAACTATGCGGCGATTATCCTTACGGGGTTTTATACGGCAGCAATCAATTAGGCAAGTGAGCCAAATGGCACGGCGAAACAAGCGTCACTTGAGCGTTTCGCAAACATACCGGGAGGTGAGGCGTGATGCAGCGCGGCATGACATGGAAGGAACTCCTGTTTGTGCTGCCCCTGCTTTTGCTGGTGGCGGTATTTTCCCTGTATCCTATTTTCAGCTCCGGCCTGTATACGCTCTTTGATTACCAAACCAATGATCAAACGCGCAACAGGCTGTACACCGGCGGCAACCTCAACGCCGAGCTTTTTTATGAGGACGGCCGGTATTTGAACCATTACCTGAAAAAGGATATGGAGAAGGTTAACGAAGCCGGGAAGGCGGCCATTGCATCGCTGATCACGGATATCACCACCCATATGGCGCCCTATGAGGGCGTCAAGGGAACACTGCCATTATCGGCGCAGGAAGCGGCGGCTACCGCCGCCTTTGTGGATGATGTGCAAGACCGTTTGAGCAGCCTTGCGGATTCTTTTCAACAGGCGGAACTGCAGACGCCCATAAAAGCGGAGGCCTACCTGGCAGAAATGCGAAGCTGCATCGTTGGCTCCAACTTTGTCGGTCTTGCCGGCTACCAAAAGCTTCTTCAGGACGCCCGCTTCTTCACGGCGCTGAAAAACACGCTGGTTTTCACCGTGATTTCCGTTGCCATTGAATTGGTTTTGGGCATGGCGCTGGCGCTCATTATGGATAAATCCATTCGGGGCATCGGCATTGTGCGCACCACATCGCTGATTCCATGGGCTATTCCCACGGCTGTATCGGCCCTGATCTGGACATATTTGTACGATGGCTCCAGCGGTGTTGTGGCAAGGATGATCACGCAAATCGGTCTGCTGAAATCTCCCGAGCTTTTGCTGACCACCATCAACGGCGCCATGGCTGCCGCCGTGCTGGCGGACGTGTGGAAAACAACACCTTACATGGCGCTGCTATTGCTGGCCGGGCTTCAAATTATTGACCGGGGGCTGTATGAGTCCAGCGCCATCGACGGGGCCGGGGCTGTGCGTACCTTCCGCAAGATCACGCTACCCATGCTGATGCCCTCCATGCTGGTGGCGCTTTTGTTTCGAACGCTGGACGCATTCAGGGTCTACGATCTGATCGCCGTGCTTACCAAGGGTACGCCGGAGACATTGTCGATTTACGCTTACAAGGTGATGGTCGGGCAAAGCAACTACGGCTACGGCTCGGTCATTGTGCTGGCCATGTTCCTGTGCGTGGCGGCCATTGCCGTTTTGTATGTGAAGGTGCTGGGCGCTGAGCTCATCACCGATGCCTGAAGGGGGGAGGGATCATTATGACAGCCGTATCTGTAACGGGCCGTACCGGCAAGGTAAAAACCATCCGGCAAAGGCAGCTTGCCGCCCGCATCGTAAGCTTTGTCGCCATCGGGCTGTTTCTGGTGGTGAACGTGTTCCCCTTCTTCTGGGTGCTTATCACATCCTTCAAGCCCGGCAGCGAAATCTACGGTGCCCAAACAGCCTTTCGGCTTATCGCCAACGAGCCTACGCTGGGCAACTATGCGGAGGTGATCGGCAAGGGTATTCTCACATCGGTGGGCAACAGCTTCATCGTGTCCTCCGTGACCACGGCCTATGTGGTGGTCGTGGCCTCCATGTCCGCTTACATTCTGGCCAGGTTCCGCTTCCGGGGCAAGGTGTTTCTCATGGGGCTGATACTGGGCATATCTATGTTCCCGCAGATGATTATCGTGGGGCCTGTGTTCAACATGTTCTACCGTTTCAAAATGCTCAACAGCTACTGGGTGACGCTGGCTTATTCCACCATTACGCTGCCCTCCGCGGTGTGGATCATGGTGGCCCACTTCAAGCGCATCCCCCTGTCCGTGGAGGAGGCGGCCCGTATGGACGGCTGCTCCCAGTGGGGCATGCTGTGGAAGGTGATTTTTCCAATGGCAGCGCCCGGTGTCTTCACCACCGCCATCATGACATTTATTGCTGCCTGGAATGAATACCTTCTTACGCTGACCCTGAACTCTGATAAAAACTACCACACGGTGCCGGTGGCCATCAACGCGCTGCGTACCCAGTTTACCATACTGTGGGGTGAAATCACGGCGGCCACCATCCTGGTTGTGATCCCCACGCTGGCAATTGTGCTCTTATTTCAAAAACAAATCGTGGCCGGCATCACCTCCGGCGCGGTCAAGGAATGATACGAATGCAGCTTATACGGCAAGGCCTTATGCTAGACGAAATCGCTCTTACGGAAACGCTCTTTCACACGGCCAACGGCTATATCGGGGTGCGCAGCTGCCTGGAGGAGGGCGCGCCTGAAGGCGCCGCCACCATACGCGGAACGTATATCAACGCCTATTATGATGAAAAACCGATTCAGTACGGCGAAAAGCTTTATGGATTTGCGCAAACGCAGCAAACCATTGTCAATGTGACGGATGTGCAGACGGTGAAGCTTTTGCTGGAGGGGGAGGAATTCGATCCCTTTACCGGTGAGCTTTTTGTGCATACCCGGACATTGGACATGGCGGCGGGCGAATCGGTGCGCTGTGTCCGCTGGCGTTCCCCCAAAGGGCGGGAGCTGGAGATTACCGTTCGCCGCATGGCCTCCTTCATGCTGAAGGAGCTCTTCCTTTTGCACTATGAGGTGAAGTCCATCAACTATGATGGTCCCATTTCCTTCCTGTCGCTGCAGGATGCCAATGTGACAAACTTTGCCGATCCCAACGATCCCAGGGTGGCAGCCCGGCCTCACACGCATCTGACGGCGGAACGCACCTGGGAGGAGGATGGGATGTCCTTGATCGCCTGCCGCACCTTGGCATCCCGGCTTGCCATGGTGTCCGCGGTGAGCCACGAAACGGCGGGGGAGTTTTCTTCTCATCAGGAGATTCATCCCGGCTGTGTTCATGCGCGCTTTGACGGCGAGATTGCCAAAGGCAAAACCGTTTCTCTTTTAAAGCGGTGTGTCTTTGCGGATGAACGCCGGCATCACGACCCTGTGCAGGCAGCCATCCAAATTATGCGGTCCGCACGGGAGACAAGACTTGATGCCTGGCGGGAAATGCAGGCTGATTATTTAGCCCGGTTTTGGGCGGATGCCCGTGTGGAGATAATGGGCGACGATGCGCTTGGCCAATGCATGGATTACAGCATCTACCAGCTTTTGCAGTCCGCCGGGCAGGATAGTGTTTCCAACGTGCCGGCCAAGGGCCTGAGCGGGGAAGGCTATGAGGGCCACTATTTTTGGGATACGGAAATCTATATCTTTCCTTTCTTCCTGCTTACCGACAGGGAAAGGGCGAGACGGCTGCTTCAATACCGATACAACATTCTGGATGGCGCCAGGGCCCATGCCAGGCTGATGGGCCACGCAAAAGGCGCGCTGTATCCCTGGCGCACCATCACGGGCACGGAGTGCTCCGGTTATTTTCCCTCAGGTTCGGCCCAATATCACTTGAGCGGCGATGTGGCCCATTCCTTCGTCCAATATTATTTGGCTACCGATGATATTGGCTTTATGGCCAGGATGGGTGCGGAAGTGCTGGTGGAAACGGCTCGGCTATGGCTGGATGCCGGACACATGCGAAATGGTTCCTTTCGGATTGACGGCGTGACAGGGCCGGACGAATACACATGCATCGTGAACAACAACTACTATACCAATGCTGCCGCCAGGGCAAACCTGCTCTATGCGGCGGAGGTCTGCGCACGCCTGAAACGGGAAGGGCTGTTTGCGCCGCTGGCCAGCAAGCTGCATATCACTGAAGAAGAGCTGGCAGATTTCAAACTGGCGGGGGAGAGCATGTACCTGCCCTTCGATGAAAGCTTGGGCTTCCCGCCACAGGATGACAGCTTTCTTCAGAAAAAAGTACTGGATTTGAACCAAATCCCCAAGGATCAGTTCCCGCTGCTGCTGCATTTCCATCCGCTGTTATTGTACCGCCATCAGGTGTGCAAGCAGGCGGATACGGTGCTGGCCCATTTTTTGTTTGAAGACCTGACGGATGAGGCGGCGATGGCCCGCAGCTATGCCTATTACGAAAAGATCACAACTCATGATTCATCCCTGTCGGCCTGCATCTTCTCCATCATGGCGGCACGGCTTGGCGACATGCAGAAGGCGGAGGCGTATTTTCGCAAAACCGCATTCCTTGACCTTGACAATGAGCATGGAAATACAAAAGATGGGCTGCACACCGCCAATCTGGGCGGCGCATACCTGGCCATCGTAGCCGGTTTTGCCGGGCTGCGTATCAAACGGGATGGGCTGGTGCTGCGCCCACGCATCCCTGCCGGATGGCAGGGCTACCGCTTCCGCTTTTGGTATTTGGATAGCCTGGTGGAGTGCGCGGCGGAGCAGGGTGTTTGCCGCCTGAAACTGCTTGATGGGCCGGGCATCGCGCTTCGCGTGCATGGCCGCCTGATTGAGCTGGCAGGCTCGGTGACGGTAAGCATATAACCCGCCCTCTCCTTCCAGGCAGGCAAAAGGCAGCGCCGGATTAAGCGCTGCCTCTTTTGCTTGCCAATTGCCGGGCGCAAAAAGCATCTGCTCAGGCGCTTTCAAACTCCGCCTTGATTTCTTTCAAATACCGGATAATGGGCAAATGCTGTGGGCATGCCTTTTCGCAAAGGCGGCAGGCTACACACTGACCGGCGTCCTTGCCTTCTTCCTTCAGCGAACGGTAGCGGTCATAGAATTCCGGTTTTTTGTCCAGCATGGCGGCGCTGTCAAATCCCCTGAAGATGGTGGGTATGGATACGTTCTTGGGGCAGGGCTGGCAGTAATTGCAGCCGGTGCAGCTGGTTTTGATGCGCTTTACATATGCATCCTTCACCTTTGCAAGCAGCGCTTCCTCCTCCGGGGTAACAACACCCACGGCGGCATTTTCAAAAATGCGCAGATTGTCCTTCACCTGTTCCATGGTGCTCATACCGCTTAAGATGGTCATTACCTCCGGCATGTTGTACAGGTAGCGGAAGGCCCATTCCACGCTGCTGCGGTGGTCGGGGAATGCATCGTACAGCGCCTGAACCTCAGCGGGTGGCGTAGCCAGGGCACCGCCGCGAAGCGGTTCCATCACCACAATGCCCACGCCTTTTTGTGCCGCATAGCGCATGCCGGCCAGGCCGGCCTGGTATTCACCATCCAGCAGATTCAGTTGGATTTGTGCCATCTTCCACGGATAATCGTCGATGATTTTAGGGAACAGGTCGGCGTCGTCATGAAAGGAAAAGGCGGGGTAGCGTATCTTGCCGCTTGACACGGCCCTGTCAAGAAAGTCGGGATAATCCAGCTTCTGCATCTCGGCAAAAGAGTTTTTGTTCAGCGCGTGAAGCAGATAAAAGTCCACATGATCCGTTTTCAGCTTTTGAAGCTGCTCGTCAAGAAGCCTGTCCATGTCCTCCCGCTTTTTCACCAGCCATACCGGCAGTTTGGTGGCAAGCACAACTTTCTCGCGATAACCGTTTTGCAGCGCTTCGCCCATAACAAGTTCGCTTTCGCCGCCGTGATACGGATAAGCCGTATCCATATACGTTACGCCCCGGTCGATGGCGTGGCGGATCATCGCCACGGCTTCCTCCCTGTTGATGACACGTTTGGAGTCCGCCTCCTTTGTAGGCAGCCGCATGGCTCCAAAGCCCAGACGCGATACAGTTATACCCAGGTCGCTAAATGGAATATTCTGCATTTCATGTCTCCTTTCCGGTGTTACAGTATAAGTCTAGCACAGATGCGGAAAATAGAAAAGGCCGCGGTGGCCGCCGCATTTTTTGCCGCATTTTTTTCTGCGTGCGCGCAGCGCTGTTTTTTATGCGCACTGCTTGACATGGGGCGGGGCAGCCTGTATAATGTTGTTCGTTGCCGATTGAACCGAGCATGGAGAGTTGGCTGAGTGGTCTAAGGCGCACGACTGGAAATCGTGTGTGGGCTTATACCCCACCTAGGGTTCAAATCCCTAACTCTCCGCCAGAAGTCCTTGATTTTCAAGGGCTTTTTTCTATGAAAAAAATGCGCAGGTTTATTGATATTGAAATTGGATGTACCTGATTCCCGGCTTCTGGCTGTTATAACGCACCGTATGATCCTTTCGGGCCGAAGAGCGTATTTCCAAAGAATAGCTGTCATTGCTTTCATCATGCATAAGGAACCTTACCGCATTCCTGTCTTCGGGGCATTGTGCATCAATATGGATGCAGTATTCATAGGGCCAGTGCTTTTCGCAAACCACACTTATCTTAAAGATATGACTATGTCCCTGCAATTCACAAACATCACCTGGGTTAAGCGTTCCCATTGCCAAATGGTATAGGCCCCGATCTTGTTGCAATACGGACCCGTATCGAACAGTATGGCCGCCGCTTATCACAATAGCATCCATTATTGTTTGTTGTGCCTCCAATCTGTTAAATATGGGAAATGATAACATATTGCATGAATTGCTGTCAAATACGCGCGCTTCTTGTCTCGCGGCGATTCGTGCTTGCAGAAATGCTTATGACAAATGCGGCAGAGCAAGATACTCTTTAGGTACAAGCTTTTCAGCATATTCTGGGCAGGCCTTCACCTACAAGCGGCTCCACCGGCCTTGTGCCGCCGGAACGCGTCTGCATGCTCACGCCAGGTTTCATATGGCCCTGAACATGACCTATAATCTGAGCATGCTCCCCGTATCGGCAGGCGCGCAAAAGTTCCACGGCCTTTTGCGCATCGCTTTTAGGAAGAAGAAGCGCCAATTTTCCCTCGTTGCCCATATACAAAGGGTCCAACCCCAATATATCGCAAAAGCCCTGCACCGGCGCATCGGCAAGCATCCTATCGCCGGTCAGATGGATATGTACGCGGGAGGCCATGGCGATTTCGTGGAGCACCGTTGCAAGACCGCCTCTTGTGATATCGCGGAGGGTATGCACCGCAACGCCGCTTTTTATTAGTGCCGCCACCATGCCGGTCAACGGCGCACAGTCGCTTGCTATCTCATTTTGTATGTCCATGCGTCTGGACAGGATGCAGGCGTGGTGGTTGCCCATAAAGCCGCTGATAATCACAGCGTCGCCATCCGCGGCGTTTTGCACGCTGATGTCCAGCACCGTTTCCATGATTCCGATCCCGGATGTGTTGATGTATAGCCCGCCCTTGCCCTCGATCACCTTCGTATCGCCTGCAACAATCTGAACGCCGGCCTCCAAGGCTGCATCACGCATGGAGGACACCGCCTTTTCCAGTATATCCGTGTCCAGACCTTCCTCCAGTATAAAACCGGCGGAAAGATATTTGGGCGTAGACCCACGCATAAGCAGGTCGTTCACCGTGCCGCATACAGCCAGCCGGCCGATGTCTCCGCCCGGGAAGAACAATGGGGAGACTACAAACGAATCGGTGGTGAAGGCGATCTTGCCAGGCGGCAGCGATAAAACTGCCGCGTCCTCCATGCGGCTTAGTGTTTCATTGGCAAAATGCTTTTCAAAAATATCATGGATCAAATCATTCATCATTTTCCCGCCGCTGCCATGGGCTGCAGTTATTTTCACGGATACCCCCATGCCGCCGCGCGACGGCAGAAGAATGAATAAGGCCCCCCTGCGCGGTGGATTGATGGGGGAGCCGCAATACGCGGTTTTACCTGGTGCGTGCGTTTGCGTGCCATATGCCGCAGGTGCCTTCGCTGGATACCATGCAGGGACCCAGCGGGCTTTCAGGCGTGCAGGCGGTGCCGAAAAAGGCGCAGTCCACAGGCCGGGCGCGGCCTGTAATCACCCTGCCGCACAGGCAGCCGCCTGTTTCATACGCGTCCTGCCCATCGTCATACGTACCTGCGTCAAATTCTGTATAGGCGGGCGCAAGGCAGTAGCCGGAGCCGTCGATCCTTCCAAGGCCACGCCAAACAGAGGATTTTTTTACGAAATATTTGTCGATCATCGCCTGTGCCTTCACATTGCCCTCACGGGATACGGCGCCGGGATACAGGTTGTGCACGCGGCTATCGCCGCGTCTTGCCTGCTGTATCAGGTCCCAGATGGCGGCAATGATATGCTCATAGCCAAAGCCCGTCACCGCCATTGGGATATTGTACCGCCTGCACAGCGGCTCATAGCCCGCATACCCTAGGATAGTGCTGACATGGCCTGGACCGATGAAGCCGTCAATCTCCGGGTTGTTTTCGCAAATCCAGTTAAGCGCCGGCATCAGCGCCTTGGCGGAGATCAATAGGCGTATGTTTTTCACGTTGCATTCCAGCATTTTTTGTACAAGCAGCGCGTAGATGGGCAATGTGGTTTCAAAGCCAACCGCTGTTACAATAAACATTTTATCCGGATCTCGCTTAGCAAGGGCAAGGGCATCCATGGGGGAGTACATGACTGCCACACTGCCCCCGTCGGCCTTGGCTTTCAATAGCGAGGTCGTGTTTCCCGGAACACGGATCATATCGCCAAAGCTCAAAAGCGTGCAGCCTGGCCGCATGGACAGCTCCGCCGCCCGGTCGATATACCCGGCCGGCGTCACGCACACAGGGCAGCCCGGCCCGGAAATCAATGTAATGCCTGCGGGAAAAAGCGATGGAATCCCATACCGGGAGATGTTGTGCGTGTGTGTGCCGCATACCTCCATCAGCCGTATGTGCGGTCCGTCGTACGCTCGTATGGCGCGTATGAGGCCTTCGATATTATGCTCCATACTGCTCCACCAGGGCAAGAAGGTCTTGCAGTTCTTCGGCTTCGCCCTGATCCACCACAGAAATGGCGCAGCCCGCGTGCACCAGCACATAATCGCCGATCTTTGCTTGAACGATGCCCAGTTCCACAGGAATGACGTTGCCCTTTATATCCGCCTTGCCGCGGCTGCCATCCATTTCAATCAGTTTTCCAGGAACCGCAATGCACATGGCTGTTCGCCCTCCTTTTATGATGCAGTCCGACATACGCCTGCCCCAGGGAAATGCCGCCATCCCCCGCAGGTACATTTCGGTTTAAATATACCTCAAAGCCTGCCTGCTCAAGCTTTGGCACCGTGCTTTCCACCAGGATGCGGTTTTGGAAAGCGCCGCCGCTAAGGGCGGTCTTGCGTATGCCGTATCTTTTAAACAGTTCCCCGCACATGGCAATGATCAGGTCGCGGACGGTGATATGAAAGCGCCATGCCAGCGCACAAGCATCGCCGCCCCTTTCCTTTAACGCGCAAATTTCCCTTATGCAGGGCGCGAGATCGGCAATAAGCAGCCCGTCTTCCTCCTTCAATGCAAAGGGAAAAGGCTCCTGTTCCGCACCGCCAAAATCTGTATGGCGGGCTGCGGCGTTTTCCAGCTCAATGGCGCATTGCCCGTCATACCGCGACTCATGGCATATGCCCAGTATGGAGCTTACCGCGTCAAATATCCTGCCCATGCTGGAGGAGCGGATGGTGTTCACGCCATTCGCCAGCGCGGCCCACACAAGGGCATGGCGGCTGTCACTCCCTATTCCCAGCCCCGCGCCGTGCATCAGGCAGGCAGCACTTTTCCAGCCCTGGCGAACGGATTCGTCTCCGCCAAGAAAGGCTTCAGCCTTGATATGGCCGACGCGGGTAAAGCCCTCCGGCGAAACGATGAGAAACTCGCCGCCCCATACGGTATTATCCGTGCCGTAGCCCGTACCGTCGAAAGCAACGCCGATCACGGTATCCGCAAGGCCGTGCTCCGCCATTACCGATGCGATGTGGGCGTGGTGGTGCTGCACCTCAAGAACAGTTATGCCCAAGCTTTTCGCATACTGCGTGGACTCGTATCCAGGATGCATATCGCACACGGCAAGCTCCGGCGCAATATGCATAAGTTCCTGCATGTCCGCTACGGTGTCGCGGTATATGTCCATGGCTTCCCGGCAAAGAAGGCTGCCGGTTTCGGCAAAGGGGTAAGCGAAGCCGTCCCGGTACAAACATACGGTGTTCTTTTCCTGGGAGCCGCAGGCCAGCAGGGCGGGGCCTCCAGTCGCAAGGGGAAAGCTCATGGGCACGTAGCCCCGCGCCCTGCGGATAAGGCGTGCCTCCCCCAAAACCACGGTGGCCACCGAATCATCCAGCCTGCGCATGATCTCCCGGTCGTGGTACATAACACCGCCCAACTCCTCGTGCTCCCGGAAAAACGCCAGCATCTCCTCATCGTCCTTGATAATAGGCAGCGAGGTAACATTGGCACTGGTCATGATAAGCGGCCCTGTTTTGTTAAGGATTAAGTGCTGAAGCGGTGTATAGGGGAGAAACGCGCCGATATAAGGGCTGCTTGAATATACATTGGGAGAAATGAGAGAATCCTTGCGTTGCAGCAAAACAATGGGTCGCGGAGGGCCGGCCAGCAAGTCTTCCTCCAGCAGGGAGACGTGGCAATACGCCTTCAGCGCGTCAAGGCCTGGGAACATGACGGCAAAGGGCTTATGTTCCCGGCCCTTCAGTTCCCGAAGCCTTACAATCGCGTGCTCATCAAAGGGGGAACAGGCGAAATGATACCCGCCGATCCCCTTTACGGCAATGATTTCGCCGCGCATCAAAGCTTTGGCGGCCATCTCCGTCGCGTCGCGGCCTTCCTTCTGCGTGTCCCTGCCTTTATATAAAAGCACCGGCCCGCAGGCGTTGCAGCAGACCGTTTGGGCGTGGTACCGCCGGTCCTCCGGGTCCGCATACTGGGCGGCGCACAGGCCGCACAGGGGATAGCCGTCCATGGATGTATTAATCCTGTCGTAGGGGATGCGGCGCATAATCGAAAACCGCGGCCCGCATCTGGTGCAGCTGATAAATGGGTTGCCAAATCGCGGATTGCCGGGGGAATAAAGCTCCCGCAGGCAATCGCCGCAGATGGCAAGATCAGGGGTAGGCATCACCGGGCCTTCGCCGGTTTCGCCGCTTTCAAGAATGGCAAAACCGCGGGGATGGTTTTCGCCGCTCCCCATGGCTTGTGTATGCCGGTCCATGCGGCTGATTTGGCTGCCTGCAGGCTTGCGTGCCTGAATATCCCCGACAAACAGGTCAAGATCATCCTGGCTTCCGACGGCTTCGATGACAACGTGCCCCATCACATTTCTGACGTACCCAGCCATGCGGTGTTCCCTGGCCAGCCGTGCCACAAAGGGCCTGAAGCCCACACCCTGCACCACGCCATAAATGTGGATAACAGCTCTTACAGCCTGGATTTGATCCATGTACAAACCTCGGGGAAGCCCGCGCCTGTTTTCGCGGACACTTCAAATATAGGCGCTGTGCCGTTCAGTGCCCGGATGCCCTTTACAAAATACGTCATATCAAAATCGACATAGGGCAGAAGATCGGTTTTATTCAGCAGTATCACTTCCGCTTTTTCAAAGGCAAGCGGATATTTGTAAGGCTTGTCGGCACCCTCTGAAACCGTCACAAGCAGCAGTTTGATATTTTCGCCGATGTTGAATTCGGCCGGGCACACCAAATTGCCGATATTCTCGATAAACAGTACGCCCCTTTGGTCAAGTGCAAGCTTATCCAGCGTGTTCTCAATCAGCACGCCGTCAATATGGCAAGCTCCGCCGGTGTGAATCTGCACAGCCTCAACGCCAAGGCCTATGAGCTTTTCCGTATCGATATCCGACTGGATATCCCCTTCGATAACGTAGGATTTGACACCCCCAAGGCCCTTGATGATGCGGATCAGGCTGGAGGTTTTGCCTGCGCCGGGTGCGCCGATCACGTTGATGGCATAAATGCCCCTGCCGTTTAGTCTCTTTTGTATTCCTTCCGCAATGCGGTCGTTTTCAGCGTTGATGTTCTCCATGATTGTCACGTCTTTGGAACTCATGCTTTTCGATCCCTTTCTGTTATGGTGTCATCATATGAAGGCCTAGTCTTCCAGCTCCACGCTTTCCACATAAAACTCGCTGCCGATGTCCGTGGGGCTGCCCAGTGCGCCGCACGTGGGGCATGCAAAGGAAAAGCGGGGCCGAATAAAGTTTTTACCGCAGCTTGTGCAGTACATCTGCGCCTTCACTACGCACACGTTCAGCGTTGCTCCCTGGGCGCTTGTATCCCTTGCGATCATGTCAAAATACATTTGCACCGATTCGGGAATGATGCTGGTATTTTCACCCACAACAAGATTGACGGTGTTCACTTTTACTGCGCCGTGCCTGAGCGCCGCGTCGTTTACAATTTTCACAATCTGCTTGGTGAGGCCCAACTCATGCATCCGTCCGTTTCTCCTTCATATCCGGCCTCCGTATGGGTCAGGCCGGGCACCAGCCCATTATATACGCATTCAGGG
>JAEWNM010000120.1 GCA_023392755.1 Bacillota bacterium | reverse complement strand
CCGCGTGCTGCACATCCATTCCCTGGTGATTACTACCGACACCGACAACATTGCCAGCCGCCGCACCTGTGAAAAGCTGGGGTGCGAGCTGGAAAGCATAGTCCCTGTTCCCCTGGAATACCGCCAGCAGTACAGCATGGGCCCTTATAAGTGCCGGTATATCTTCCGCATTCCACAGGCGTAAAGGCACCGCATGTTTCATGTCGCCGCGCATACAGTATGCCTGAGCAGGCATTTTTGCCGTCAGGCTTTTCTTTTCCCTGAAAATAGGGTAGAATAAACCCGTCGGTTATTGGAAAACCATGGGCAATCGCCGGCGCAGAACCCTGGCGCCGCCTCCGCGGTGTTCGGATTCAAACCGCTTTTCACTGATATAAGGGAGGCGTTCGGTGCATATTCAAATTAACGGCGCTTCTGTATATTATGAGCAGCACGGCACAAAAGGAGATCATGTTCTTCTTTTGCACGGCTGGGGCTGCGACACCACATTTTTTGCACCAATTGCCAAGGCGCTTTCGGAAACCTTGCGCGTCACCGTGTTGGATTTCCCGGGGCACGGGAAAAGCAGCCTTCCGCCGGAACCATGGGGTGTTCCCGAATACGGTGAGATGATCAGGGCTTTTATGGATGCGCTGCACATTGGCTCCTGCTATACCATCGGCCATTCCTTCGGCGGAAGGATTGCGCTGTATCTGGGCAGCCATTGGCCACAGTACGTTCGCAGAATGATTATCACCGGCGGCGCAGGCCTGAAAAAGCCTCAAACGGAGGAACAGAAAAGGCGTACAAGGCAGTATCAGGCCATGAAAAAGGGCGCCGCGCTTCTCAAGGAGATGAAAATATTCGGCAGCCTTCCCGACAAAATGGCCGACGCGCTGCGCAAGCGGTACGGCTCAAAGGATTACAACGCCTTGGGTGAGGAAATGCGCAAAACGTTTGTGAAGATCGTTTCCCTGGATCTACGCCCGCTTCTCCCCGTGGTCAGCGTCCCCACCCTTTTGGTGTGGGGCGATCAGGATACGGAAACACCGCTGTGGATGGGGCAAGCCATGGCCAAGGAGATACCGGATGCCGGTATGGCTATACTGGAGGGCGGATCCCACTTTGCGTACCTGGAGCAATGGCAGCGGTTTGTGCGCATCGCCCTTCATTTTTTCTCGGAGGATTAACGGATGATCCATCGCGTCATTTATTTGATACTGGCACTGTCGCCGCTGGTGGGATGCCTGTTTGCCTCCAGGGGGCTGATCCATTTTTTCCAGCTGGAAAGCTATCAGTTTCCAGGCTATTTTCAAACCCTGCGCCGCAACTGGAAGCGTTCTTTTTTGCCGGGTGCCGGCGTTGCCGTACTGACGTTCGCGCTGCTGGCCACCCATGACCGGCTTGCCCAGTCGGCTGGGGAACCTGTTATCGAATTGCTGATCGCCTGCGCCGTATTGATACTGTCCGCCATAGGCGGGCTATGGATTGGCAAGCTTTTTCAGGATAAAATGGCCAAAAAGCCATTGGTGTTCACCGCCCGGGTCAAAAGGCTGTATGCCGTATATTCTATTGCGCTGACGCTTTTGGCGCTGATCCTGTGGCGCTATGTACCCGTTGTGGTGCTGCTGGCGGCGGTTCCCTTGCTATTGCCGTACCTGCTGGCTTTTGCGGGCCTTTTGGCGTGGCCGGTGGAAAAAATCATCGGTGAAATGTACTTTCGGGATGCGCAGCGCAGGCTTAGGGAAATGCCGGGGCTCATCCGTATCGGCATCACGGGGAGCTACGGCAAGACATCGGTCAAGTTCTTTTTGGGCACGATGCTGGCTGAGAAGTACAATGTTCTGGTAACGCCCTCCAGCTTCAATACACCCATGGGCGTAACCAAGATAATCCGGGAAAAGCTGCAGCCGGGCCACCAGGTGTTTGTAGCTGAAATGGGGGCCCGCCATAAAGGCGATATCAAGGAAATGTGCCGGCTGGTGCATCCTGCCCTTGGCATCTTGACCTCCGTAGGCCCACAGCACCTGGACACCTTCAAAACGCTTGAGCGCGTCATCAGCACGAAATATGAGCTGATTGAGGCGCTGCCAAACGACGGGCACGGCTTTTTTGCGGATGACGGCGATATATGCCTGAAGCTGTATGAGAAGACGGAAAAGCCCAAAACATTGGTCAGCCTTGGGCGGGAAGATTGCGGTGTATGGGCTTCCGACATAAGCTCCACGCCCCAGGGGAGTACTTTTGTTCTTCATGAAAAGAGCGGGGAAAGCATATCCTGCACAGCGAAGCTGTTGGGGCAGCACAACATTCAAAACATACTGCTTGCCGCGGCCGTCTGCCTGCACCTTGGCTTGACGCTTACCCAAATCGCCAGAGGCATCTCCAAGCTTGAACCTGTGGAGCACCGGCTGCAGCTGATACAAAGCGGCGGTCTGACCATTATCGATGATGCGTTCAACAGCAATCCGCAGGGTGCCATGGCGGCCATCGGGGTGCTGAAGGATTTTCAGGGCCGCCGGATCATCATCACGCCGGGCATGGTGGAATTGGGCGAGAAGGAAGAAGCGTTCAACCATCAGTTCGGCATATCCATGGCTTCCTGCGTGGATGTCGCCATTCTGGTAGGCAAAAAACATACGCAGCCTATCTTCCGCGGCCTTGTAAAGGCCGGCTTTTCGGAGAATGCAATCCATCCGGTTTCAAGCCTTGCTGAAGCCACCAAACTATTGCATTCCATGGCAAGGGCAGGGGACATAGTGCTGTTTGAAAACGATCTTCCGGACAATTACAGCGAGGTGTGAAGGGAGGCGGCCACATGGGCAAGATACAATTGGGGGTAATGTACGGCAGCCGAAGCTGTGAGCATGAGGTGTCCATCATCAGCGCGCTGCAGTTGATGCAGGCGGTGGACCCGGAGAAATACGACGTGATACCTGTCTACATCAGCATGCAGGGCGTGTGGTATACAGGCGAGCCGCTGCGGCGCATGGACACCTATACGCCCTTTCACGACGACCTGAAGGGGATTGTACGCGTATCTTTGGATATGACGCCCGGATCCGGCGCTTTGATCACGCTTGAGCAGGGAAAAGGTTTGCTTGGCGGGGTGAAGCAGCGTGTTGTTGCCCGGATGGAGTGCGTGATTCCTGTTTTTCACGGCATGCACGGGGAGGATGGCACGCTGCAGGGCTTGCTGGAAATGGCCAATATTCCCTACGCATCTCCCGGCGTGGCCGGTTCAGCCGTAGGCATGGACAAGATCATCATGAAAAGGCACTTTCAGGGCGCGGGGTTCCCTGTGCTCCCCGGCATTTGGTTCTCCAGGCAGGAATGGAGAAGCGGCCGCGAAGCGACGCTTGACAAGATCGAAACGGAAATCGGCTATCCCGTATATACAAAGCCGGCCAATCTTGGTTCCTCCATCGGCGTCAGCCGGGCGGAAAACAGGGAGGAGCTTGCGCAGGCGCTGGATCTGGCGTTTGTTTATGACCGCCGTGTGCTTCTGGAGCAGGGGCTGACAAATCCCATAGAGCTGAACTGTTCTGTGGCGGGGTTTGACACGGAGCTCATGGCCTCCGTGCTGGAAATGCCCGTCACCTCTGGTGCTTTGCTGTCCTTTGCCAATAAGTATCTTCAGGGCGGCGGCAGCAGCAAGGGCATGGTATCCCTGGCGCGGGTGGTTCCGGCGCCGATTGAGGACAGCTTGCGGGACGAGATTCAAGCACTTTCAAAAAACATATTCCGCGAGCTTGACCTGAAAGGCGCTGTGCGCATCGATTACATGTATGACACAAACGCTGAGAAGCTGTATGTGACCGAAGTGAACACCATTCCCGGCTCCATGGCCTATTACCTGTGGGAAAAGAGCGGCATGGCATATGCGGCGCTCATCGACGAAATGGTGCGCTGTGCCATGAAGGCATACCACGAGAAAAACGACAACAACTACGCTTATGCGTCGGACATACTCAAGAACGTCCAGTTGGGCGGAAAAACAGGCGCCAAGGGCGGCGGGAAGCTGGCCGCTTGGACCGGCGGAAAGTGAGGAAAGCCATGCGGCGGGCAGAACGCAACAATTATTCGCAAAGCACAAATCAGGCGCGTGCCCCTTATCAGGCCAATGGATATCAGGAACCGCCCTATGAGGAAGAACCGCAGGATATGTATGACCAAGAGCAACCATATGGAGAGGAGCAGCCGTATGAGGAGGCGCAGCCATACGGCGATGAACAGTCCTACGGCGAACCGCTTTATGGGGAGGGAAGCAGGGAACCTGAATTGGTGTCCACCAGCCAGGCCATCAACCTGACCTGCACGCTGGCCGCCCTCAGCGGGCTGTTTGCCTTGTTCCTGTACGCGGCCGACCAGCGCAGCAACGCGGTACGGCGCATGGCGGTGCAGTCCATTGCGCTGACCGGCGGATTTTTGTGCGTTTCGGTGGTTTTGTGGATTGTGGGAACATTGTTTGGCTTCATCCCTTTTCTGGGCATCATCATAGCGGTCATCTTCTGGCTGCTGTTCGCCGCGCTGTTATTGGTTACGGTGTATTTGAAGATTCAGATGATGCTCAATGCCTACAAAGGTTTTGCCTACCAGCTGCCTGTCATCGGCGGCTATGTCCGCAGGTTTGAATAAGCGGATCATGAAGCCGGCAGGTTTAAACCAGCCGGTTTTTTTGCGCCGTTTGCGCCGCCCTGGAAACTATGCTATACTGGACGTGCTTTCAGGCCAAACATGGAAAACAAGGAGCACTATGGTACATCTTTCGCAAATAAAGACGCCGGCCGATATCAAGCTTTGCTCCTATCCGGAGCTTATGGAACTGGCGGAGGAGATACGGCAGGAAATTGTTTTAACAGTGGCGCGCAACGGCGGCCACCTGGCCTCCAATCTGGGCGTGGTGGAGTTGACAATGGCCGTTCACCGCATGTTTAATGCCCCCGAGGACAAGATTGTTTTTGACGTGGGCCATCAAAGCTATGTGCATAAGCTGCTTACCGGAAGGTATGCGGCCTTTTCAACGCTGCGCCGCCTGGGCGGCATCAGCGGCTTTCCCAAACGGGAGGAAAGTGAATACGACTGCTTTGAGACAGGTCACGCCTCTACCGCCATTTCCGCTGCACTGGGCTTTGCCAGGGCCAGAGACATGCAGGGGCAAAGCCACCATGTGGTGGCCATTGTGGGCGATGGCGCGATGACCGGCGGCCTGTGCTATGAGGCGATGAATGACGCGGGCAACAGCAAAACACGGCTGATTGTGCTTTTAAACGACAATGAGATGTCGATTGCCCGCAATGTGGGGGCGCTGGCCACACACCTTACAAACATGCGCGCCAGCCGGGGATGGAACAAGGTAAAACGGGCTGTGGAAAACAGCCTCAAGCGGCTCCCCGTTGCAGGGCCAAAGATACACCGTTTTCTTTCCATTATCAAAAACGCGCTCAAGGGGCTGGTGGTGGACGAAGGATTTTTTGCGGCGCTGGGGTTTCATTACCTGGGGCCAATCGACGGTCACAACCTGCAGAACCTGGAATATACCATTGCCAGGGCCAAGGAATTTGACGAACCCGTAGTCATCCATTGCATTACGAGAAAGGGTCACGGCTATCAACAGGCGGAAAAGAAGCCCGAGGCTTTCCACGGCACGCCGCCTTTTTTCCTGGAAAGCGGCGATGTGCGCAAGCAGCCAAGCCGGCCCTCCTATGGCGAAATCGCCGCCCAGGAGCTGGTGCGGCTATCATCGCTGGATGAGAAGATCATCGTTCTCACCGCGGCCATGCCTGGCGGTACGGGCATGTATCTTTTTGCCGGCGCATTTCCAGGACGTTTGCTGGATGTGGGTATTGCCGAGCAGCATGCCGTAACGCTGGCGGCAGGCCTTGCCTCCGGCGGGATGCGGCCATACTTCGCGGTATACGCCACCTTTTTGCAGCGCGGCTATGACCAGGTGCTGCATGACGTCTGCCTGCAAAACCTTCCGGTATGCCTGCTTCTGGACCGTGCAGGGCTTGCGGGGGAGGACGGGGCCACCCATCACGGCATCTATGATATCGCCTACCTTCGCCACATGCCGTGCATCACGCTGCTGGCACCAAGGGATGAGCAGGAACTTCGCCTGATGATGGACTGGACACGCACATCAAGCGGACCCTGCGCCATCCGCTACCCCAGAAAATCCATATTGCTTGAGGAATACCCCCTGGCCGGTTTTACGCCCGGAAAATGGGAAGTTATGAAGGACGGAAAGGATTGCGCGCTGCTGGCTGTTGGGACCATGGTGCCCATTGCGTTGGAAGCGGCGAAAATCCTCGCCACGCAGCAAATCAGCGCCACGGGGGTAAACGCATCCACCATCAAGCCTCTGGATGAGGATATGCTCAAAAGGCTTCGCAAGATGCCGCTTGTCACCTTGGAAGAGCATGTGGTTGCGTGCGGTTTTGGCAGTGCCGTGGCGGAATGCTGCGCAGCCGCCCACGCAAGACCGCCGATATGCATGTTCGGCATCCCGGACAAGATTATCAACCATGGCAGCAGGGATGAATTGATGTCTTCCCTGGGTTTAATGCCCGGGCAAATCGCAGCCAGGATCAAAGCTTCTTTGCAGGGCACGGGAAAGGCGGCGACATGAGCGTAAAGGAACGGGCGGATGTGGCCCTGGTCCGGCGCGGCCTGGCTGAAAGCCGGGAAAAAGCGCAGGCTCAAATCATGGCCGGACTGGTGTTTGCCGGGCTGCGGAAAATAGCAAAAGCATCGGATACCGTGGGGGATGAGGAAGCGCTTACCGTGCGGGGAAACGCCAACCCCTATGTCAGCCGCGGCGGGCTGAAGCTGCAAAAGGCGCTGGATGCATTTTCCGCCAATGTGAACGGCGCTGTCGCCATGGATATCGGCGCCGCCACAGGCGGCTTTACCGATGTGCTGCTAAAGCGCGGTGCCGCCCACGTATACGCAATCGACGTGGGCTATGGACAGTTGGACTGGGAATTGAGGAACAGCCCGCGGGTAACCGTCATGGAACGGACCAATGCACGGTACCTGAATCCTGAACAGTTTGATAAAAAGCCGACCTTGACGGTGATGGATGTCTCCTTTATCTCCATCCGACTGATACTTCCCGTGGCCGCCGGGTTTATGGGGGAATCGGGCCGTTTTTTTACGCTGATCAAGCCGCAGTTCGAAGCGGGGAAGGACCGTGTAGGCAAGAAGGGCGTAGTGCGCGACCCGGAGGTGCATGAGGCGGTGCTGGAGGATATTGTTGATTTTGCTCCCAGCTTTGGCTACTCGGTACTGGGGCTTACCTATTCACCTATCACGGGGCCGGAGGGCAACATCGAATTTCTTGCCCATATCGCATCCGGGAAGAGCCATACATCCGAAATATCCAAAGAAAACATCAAAAAAATCGTGGATGAGGCGCATTTCGCACTGAAAAAGTAAATTCTCGCATTGAATGATTATGCAATCTATGCTATACTGAATCACCAAGGATAGGGGATTTTCATGCGTTTGAAAAAGGTCCTCCTGACCATGCATCCGTCCAAGCCGCTTGAAGCCGGCGTTGTGGAACGGGCAGTCGGCGCTTTTCAGAATGCCGGAATTTTTGTATGCGTGGAATCCTGTATGAATAGCCATCTTCGTATGCAGCTGCCGGGCATTGACCCCACACAGGGGCTAAACGATTGCGACGCCGTCATTTCTCTGGGCGGGGACGGAACGCTGCTTCGTGCCATGCAGTATGCCATGAAAGCCGATGTCCCGCTGCTGGGAATCAATTTGGGCCGGGTGGGCTTCCTAACCGAGATTGAGCCCGCACAACTGAACGAATCTGTACAAAAGCTTTGCGAAGGCGCGTTTTACATTGAGGAACGCATGCTTCTTTCGGTCAGGATCAACCAGGGCGAACCTATGTTGTCCCTGAACGACGCCGTGGTGAACCGCGGCTCCCGGCTGCTCGCCATCAATGCCTATATATCCGATGACCTTATCGGCCGCTATATAGCGGATGGTGTGATTGTCGCAAGCCCCACAGGCTCCACCGGTTACTCCCTATCGGCGGGCGGCCCCGTCATCAGTCCGGACGTAAAATGCATGGTGGTGTCACCCATCTGTCCGCACACGCTGCAGCACAGGCCTGTGGTGGTATCCGACAGGGAAACGGTGCGCCTGGAAGTGGATGGCGAAAACAGCCAGGGAATTTATCTTTCCATAGACGGACAAACCACGCTGAAGCTTAGCGGGCAGGACACGGTGTATGTGAACTGTGCAAAGAAAACGGGTAAGCTGATCCGCCTGCGCAAGCCGCATTTTTTTACGCTCGTCCGAGAAAAACTCACCGAATGGAGCCGCTGAAGAGCAACGCCAAGGAGGAACAATCATGAAAACAGTGCGACAGGTTGCTATTTTGGACATTATCGGGAAAAAGGATATCGAAACGCAGGAAGAATTGGCGGAGGAGCTGAAAAAGCAGGGCATTGTGGTTACGCAGGCCACAGTGTCCCGGGATATCAAGGAGCTTAGGCTTTTAAAGGTCCTAACCTCCAGCGGCGCATACAAATATGCCACATCCGACAAGGCGGAGCACGGCCTGTCCGACAGGTTCATACGCATGTTTGCAGAGTCGGTTTTAAGTATGGCGCATTCGGATAATATGATTGTTATCAAAACGCTGTCCGGCAGTGCGAACGTGGCCGCGGAGGCGGTGGACAACCTGCGCTGGCCGGAGATACTGGGTACGCTGGCGGGGGATAATACCATTTTTCTTGTGATCAGGAACCATGAGGAAGTGGAGATTGTTTTGAGGCGCATGCAGGAAATGATGCGTTGAAAGCAGAAATACATGCGCGGATTATGTCCGGGCATTTTCTTTTTCCCTGGAGGAGACCGGTATGCTGCTTTCTTTGACGATACGGAATGTTGCGCTAATTGAAGAGTTGACCATTTCGCTTCACGAAGGTTTTCATGTGCTCACCGGGGAAACGGGCGCAGGGAAGTCTATCATCGTGGATGCGGTCAATCTCGTTTTGGGCGGCCGTGCGGACCGGGAACTGATACGAACCGGTGCGGATAAGGCATACGTAGAGGCGCTGTTCGATATTCGGGACAACAATAAAGTATTGGAACTTCTTTCGCGCCAGGAGCTGGAAGCGGAGGATGGCATATTGCCCATTTCCCGGGAAATCTCCGTGTCAGGCCGAAATATATGCCGGGTTATGGGCATGGTGATGCCTTTGGCACTCCTGCGGGAAATTACAGCCGCATTGGTGGATGTCCACGGCCAGCATGAGCATCAGTTTTTAATGGATGAGGACAAGCATCTGTCTTTTTTGGACAGCTTTGGCGACGCACGCCACCGCCAATGCATGGCTTCGGCAGTCGCCGCGCTGGAAGCATACCGGGCCGGGGAAAGGGAGCTTAAACGCCTTGACAGGGAAAACAGCCAGCGGGAGCAGCGGATGGATATGCTGCGCTTTCAACTGCAGGAACTGAAGATGGCAAAATTGCAGGCGGGGGAAGAGGAAACGCTCCGCCGTGAATTGGAAAAGCTTCGCCATAGCGTGAAAATATCCGCCGCACTTAAGCGCGCTTATGAGGATGTATATGCAGGCGCCGGAAAGCAGCTCAGCGCCCTGGCCTTATTGAAGGATGCCGTTTCCGCGC
The DNA here is from genome assembly GCA_023392755.1 of Bacillota bacterium. GTDB lineage: Bacteria > Bacillota > Clostridia > Christensenellales > Aristaeellaceae > JAEWAH01. The sequence goes on along the minus strand of JAEWNM010000120.1, from coordinate 3,630 downwards.
TGGATGGGATCAGCGCTATCGACCCTGCATATGAACAGCTGCGCGACAAGGTGAAAGACCTTTATTTCGAGCTGGAAGACAGCGGCCTGCAGCTGCGCGGCCTGGCGGAAGGCGCGGAGTTTGACCCGGAAAGAAATGAGCAGCTGGAATCCCGGCTGGACCTTTTGCGCCGTTTGGAGCGCAAGTATGGCCCCACGGTGGAGGACATTATAGCCTATACGGAAAAAATCAGCCAGGAATACGGCGCTTTCCAGCATATGGATGAAACACTGGATGAATTGCGGGGGCGGCAGCGCAAGCTGCTCCAGGCTTATGTAAAGGAGGCTGAAGCCCTGACAGCCTCCAGAAAAGAACGCGCCGCCTGGTTTGAAAAGGAAATGGTTGCGCAGCTTGAACAGCTGGGTATGGGCAAAACGCAGTTTGCGGTACGGTTTATGACGCCGGACCCGCCTGGAGACATACCGGAGGATCGGATTGTTTTTTTGATTTCTCCAAACCCCGGCGAACCGCTGAAGCCCCTGTCAAAAATCGCTTCCGGCGGTGAGCTGTCCAGATTGATGCTGGCCATCAAATCGATATCGGCGCAGCAGGGCCTTATCCCCACCATGGTTTTTGACGAGATCGACACAGGCATCAGCGGCAAGATCGCCCAGGTCGTGGCTGAAAAAATGGCAAAAATCTCCGCCTACCGCCAGGTTTTGTGCGTCACCCATCTGCCCCAAATCGCCGCCATGGCAGACCGCCATTATTTGGTGGAAAAGGCTGTTCAGGGGGGAAGGACTTTTACGGATGTATTGGAACTGAATGAGTCCATGAGGGAGCGCGAGCTTGCCCGGATGGTGGGCGGATCAGGCGCGGAAAACGATTCCGGGCTTTTGCATGCGCGCAATCTTCTAAACACGGCATCCGGCATCAAGGCGGATATCCTGAAGGAAAAAAAGCGAACATCACCTAATTTTGTATAGAATTCCGCTTGCTATTTTAGGGGTAAAGTATGATATAATATCGGATGTGACAAAATCAAGTGGAGATCGGCTTTATCCCACAAGAATACGGCTTTTTTTTTGCTGGCGAAGGGAGGACTTTTGTCCGTGAAAGGTACTCATTTGTTTCCGGGCGGTATTCACCCCGGGGAAGGCGTCAACGGCAAAACGGTGACAGGCGCCCAGCCCATTCAGGTGCTGCCCCCGCCATCCCGTGTCATATTGCCCCTGCAGCAGCATATCGGCGTGCCCTGCCGCTGTGTTGTCAATCAAGGGGATTATGTGAAGATCGGTCAAATCATCGGTGAGGCCGCCGGGTTTGTTTCTGCTCCCGTGCATGCTACCGTATCTGGCACGGTGGTGGCAGTGGCCCCCTGCATGATGGCCAGCGGCTTGAATGCCCAGGCCGTCATCATTGACAACGACTTTCGGGAAAACTGGGTACCATTGACGCCGGCCGCCAACCAGGACAGCCTCACCGCAAAAGAACTTACCGAGATTGTCCGAAACGCCGGCATTGTGGGCTTGGGCGGAGCGACCTTTCCCACCGCGGTCAAGCTTTCACCGCCGCCCGCCAAGAAAGTGGATACGCTGATTGTGAACGGGGCTGAATGCGAGCCTTATCTTTCATCCGACCACCGGCTGATGCTGGAGCAGGCAGCTGTGGTAATGGATGGCATTGCGTTGGTTAAAAAGGCTCTTGGTATCGCCCGCGTCATCATAGGTATAGAAAACAACAAGACGGATGCGGTTGAGGCCCTGCGGGAGCAGGCGCAGAAACACCAGGATGTCATCGTTCGTGCCTTGCCTGTCCGCTATCCTCAGGGTGGAGAAAAACAGCTGATTCATTCCCTTACCCGCAGGGTCGTTCCCTTCGGCGGCCTGCCTGCGGATGTGGGTGTGATATGCATGAACGTAGGCACGCTGGCAGCTGTTTCCCGAGCTGTGCGTGAAGGCAGGCCGGTGGTCGACCGTATAGCCACGGTAGGCGGCCTTGTGGAAACGCCCGGCAACTTCCTGGTGCGCATCGGCACCACCGTTGAATCGCTTGTGGAAGCGGCGGGGGGATTGCGCAAAGGCGTGCGCAAGCTGATTTACGGCGGTCCCATGATGGGCCATGCCATCAGCCGCCAGGATATTCCCGTCACCAAGAGCTGTTCGGGCATACTGGCTTTGGGCACAGAATCTGTAGAACCCCAGGAAAGCAACTGCATCCGCTGCGGCCGCTGCGCCAGGGCGTGCCCCATGCTGCTGATGCCTTTTGTATTGAACCAGTATTCCAGAAATGACAAGCATGAAGAAGCGGAAAAGGCCAGCGTGATGAATTGCATTGAATGCGGCTGCTGCTCCTACGTATGCCCCGCAAAAATCAGGCTGGTGCAAAGCTTCCGCGTAAGCAAGAAAATCATCTGCGACAAACGTTCGCGGGATGCGCAGAAAGGGGAGTGCTGACCATGCTCAAAAATTTGTCCGTGTCCTCTTCCCCGCACCTGCGTGACAATGCCACCACCAGGCGTCTGATGACGGATGTCTGCATTGCCATGATCCCCGCCGGAATAGCGGCTGTCTGGTTTTTCGGGCTGAGGGCGTTGATCCTGATCGCCGTCTCCGCGGTAAGCGCCATGGCCGCTGAAGCGTATTACCAAAAAAAATCCCGTCAGCCGGTTACCGTGTCTGACATGAGCGCCCTGGTCACAGGCATATTGCTTGCATTCAACCTTCCCGCCAACGCGCCATGGTGGATGGCCGCCATCGGCTCCATACTGGCCATCGTGCTGATCAAGCAGATATTCGGGGGTATCGGGCAGAACTTTATGAACCCCGCTTTGGCAGGCCGGGCGATATTGTTCATTTCCTGGATGGCGCTGATGACAAGTTATCCCGATCCCACGCCAGGCCAATTTCTGGTGGGACTTACGCCGGATGTGATCGATACGGTATCCAGGGCCACGCCGCTGATGATGGCCAAGAGCGCCGCTGCAAGCGCCCAAACGCTGGCCTCCTCGTCCGGCGTAAGCTTGTGGAACCTGTTCATCGGGCAGGTGCCGGGTGTGCTGGGCGAAACAAGCAAGCTTGCATTGATGATAGGCTTCATTTACTTGCTTGTGCGGCGCGTGGTGGATTGGCGCATTCCCGTTACCTTTATCGCAACAGCCTTCCTGTGCTATCTCATCAAGGAAGGCGCGAGGATGCCGGCCTATATGACGGCTGTAAGCAACGATACATCCGCTGCTCTGAACCTTGTGTTCACCAACGCGCTGTTTCAGGTGCTGTCGGGAAGCTTGTTCCTGGGCGCCATCTTCATGGCCACAGATTACGCCACCTCGCCCACGACGGGCCTTGGCAAGATTATCATGGGCATAGGCTGCGGCATTATGCTGTTTGTGATACGCAGCTTTTCCGCTTACCCCGAAGGATGTTCCTTCGCGATTCTGTTCATGAATGTGGCCACGCCCTTAATCGACAGGCTGACGTTTCCCAAATCCTTTGGGGAGGTGAAGCAGCATGGCTGAAAACAGCTTTGTCCGCCTGAAAAATACGTTTACCAACGGCATAGTCAAGGAAAACCCAACCTTCCGCCTCGTCCTGGGCATGTGTCCAACGCTGGCGGTAACCACCATGGCCGCCAACGGCATCAGCATGGGGC
>JAEWNM010000045.1 GCA_023392755.1 Bacillota bacterium | reverse complement strand
TCCATATTCCTTCCTCCTCCAGCCGTTTAGCGGGCGTCTTCCGACGCGCCGATGGTATACCCCTCCACCGGACGGCCGTTGACGACATGCTCCGCCACGATGCGGCCCACCATTTCCGGCTTGACCTTCACATATGTTACTTTCTCCTGGCCGGGGACAATCACGTCCACCATGGGTTCCAGGCGGCACATGCCGATGCAGCCGGTTTGGGAAACAGTCACGTGGCTCAGATTGCGGCGTTTCAATTCTTCCACAAAGGCCAGCATCACGGGCCGCGCGCCGGCGGCAATGCCGCAGGTGGCCATACCGACCACAACGCGTACAGCATCCTTTTCTTCTTTGCGCAGCAAAACCTTGTCCAGCGTCCTCTGCCGGATGGCTTCCAGTTCAGCGATGGATTTCATACTCCGTCCCTCCAAAGACTTGTTGGATTTCTTCCTGCAAGGATGACTGCAACCATGCGATGACCTCCGGCTCGTTCAGCCTTACACCCTTAAGCGCTTCCCGCATGAGGCGTGTGTCCAGGGAAGCCTGCCCGCCGGGGGCCGTAAGCTCAAACACAAAGTCGGGTGTTTCGGGACATGCGACCACCAGTGAAAGCAGCGTTCCCGCCAAATCCCCCACGGGCAGGCAATCGATATGGTCCGTGTGGAATACGGCTGTTACAACGGTGCCTTTGCCCAAAGCGCTTTGAACTGTGACATCACCGCCCGTCAGCCGGGCGTTCTGCGCAAACAGCGGCAGCCCCAGACCAATTCCCCGCTCCGTTCTGGTGGTGGCAAAAGGGCTCTTAACGCGGCTGAGCAGTTCACTGTCCATGCCGGTCCCGTCATCCTTGACCGACAGCAGCAGCACGCCGTTGGTGCTTATCGTCATGCGGATTTGAACCAGCTTTGCCTGCGCCCTTAAGCTATTTTGCACAATATCCATCAGGTGCAGCGATATGTCCCGCATGGCTATGCCCCGTACTTCGACAATATGCCGGGGATATCCTCCGGCGTCAGCCTTCCATACACTTCGTCATTGATCATCATGACCGGGGCCAGGCCGCAGGCGCCCAGGCAGCGTGTTGCCTGCAGCGTGAATTTCCCGTCCGGGGTGGTCTTGCCCACTCGTACTTTCAGTTCATCCATTACCTTATCCACAACTTTTTGGGAGCCTTTTACATAACAGGCCGTACCAAGGCAAACGCCAATGACGTATTCACCCCTTGGCTGCAGTGAAAACTGAGAGTAAAACGTTGCGACGCCATACACCTCGCTGAGCGTTGTGCCCAAACCATCGGCGATGATCTGCTGCACATCCATGGGAACACAGCCAAATAACTCCTGCGCTTCCTGCAAAACCGGCATCAGGGCGCCCATTTCCTCCCTGTGCGCCGCTATAACCTGCTCAAGCTTTGCATACTTTTCCGTCAGTTCGGGCATGTAGGGTGCGACCTCCTTCATTTTTTGCACAAGCCAGCGTGGCGACACCGCGCCACGCTTGTAGATATTTTAACATACTCTTGCGCAAATTGCACGTCCAAAACAATGCAAAAACATCTTTTTCGACAAAAAACGCGCAAATAAAAAAAGTTCGTGTAAACTTCACAAACCGCATTCATGTGTATTAGTTATTTTTTTAACAGCCTTCCGTACTCTTACAAAATTCTTACACGGTCATAACCCAACGCGCGCAATATGCCTTCCGGCGACAGCTTCACCACATCCAAACCATACACAGCCTCGGAAATATCCTCCAATTTATGGGCGTCTGATGAATACAGTACGGTTTTGTCCCGCAGCATGCTCTGCTGTACGGGCAGGTGAGGCGTAACCTCCAGCGCGGGGAAATACACATCCTCCGGCAGGAATCCTAGATTTGTAAGCAGTCCGTTTGTACCGCGGTTAATGTGGGCAGGTACGGCCAAACCGCCAAAACGGATAATTTCCTGCACAGCCGTTTTCAGCGGAAGATCGGCAGCGGAAATGAGAAGGCGGCGCTCTATGCCCGCCGCCTCGTCCCGTTCATCCACCACCTGCTGTTCCCCAAAAAGGCGGGGATCGTTGCTGATATCGGGGAGATGGCCATAAATAAATTCCCCCATCGCCACGGCTTGCTCCACAGTGGGAAAATAGGCGAGCAAGTGAACTTCCTCACGTGTTGCAATCTCCATGCCGGGCAGCAGCACAAGGCCGTGGGCCTGGGCGGCCGCCCAGGCCGCCGGAAGATTGCGGGCAGAATTATGGTCGGTAACGGCAATGGCGTGAAGCCCTTTTATTTTTGCCATGGCGCAAATGTTTTGCGGCGTCATATCCATGTCCGCGCAAGGCGACAGACAGGAATGGATGTGCAGGTCCGCAAAGATATGCATAGGCTTACCTCGCGGAAGGCGGAATGCCTGCCGCTGCCATTTCGCCGCAAAGCTGATAGGCCGTCTTCCGGCTTTTCAGCACCGGAATTCCCTCGCTTTGCGCCTTTTTAAGCGAGCTTTCTTCCATGTCGATGCCTTCCGGAAGGATGACGCATGCAAACTCCATCAATGTTGCCACGGCGATAACATTCAAGTGTGTCTGTACCGTTACCCAAGCCGTGCCCGGCATGCCGTGGGCCATGACCCAGCTTAGCAGGTCGCATGCGTAGCCGCAGTTTACCTCTCCCAAAAGAGGAAGGCCCGGTGTCAGGTTTTGGGCGTCAATGATCGCAAGCAGTTCTCCCGTTGTCATGAAAGCGCCTCCCACCGGGGCGTAATTCCTGCGTGCGTGCAGTTCATGCAATCACGCCCCCTCCAATAAAATGTCATTTTGCAAAAGCTTTACCATACGACAAAGCAGAAGGGATGGCCCGCCGGGTCAATCATCACCGTCCACCGGCTGTCATACTGCGTTTGAGCTTTTGTAGCGCCGCAGGCAATGGCGTGACGCACAGCTTCTTCCATCTTTTCCGTGCTGGATACGGCGAAATCAATATGGAGCATCTGCTGCTGCCCCGGCGGCTCCTCCGGCCAGATAGGCGGCACATAGTCGGGGTTTTTCTGAAAACCAAGCTTGGTTCCGCCGTTTGGCGGCTGTATGTCTATCCATTCGTCGCTATGGTACGTTTTTTTCCAGCCAAGCATTTTGATGTAGAAATCGGACAGCGACCCGGTATCGGGACAATCCAGCACTACGGTGCCCAGTGTGATCGGAAGCAGGTTATCCATACGTTTACCTCCATTGGAATCGTCGGGCGGTACAATGTTATATAACTGTCAATGGTTCTGCGCCAGGTTCACCATCTGCTGGGCCATGATTTTCAACTGCTCCTTGAGCTTGTGCACACAATCCATCTCCCGTGCGTAACCCCTTACGATATCCTCCGCCAGCGCCCGGCAGGTAGGTGAGCCGCAGGAGCCGCAGTCGTAGCCAGGCAGTTCCTTGATGATCTGCTCCATGCGCTCCATCTTGCGCATAGCCCCCTCGATATCCTCGTCAAGCTGCATGACGCTGTTGGGCAAAATAGCCTTGTGCCCGTACAGCGGATATTTGTCCAGAATGGATACATCCACCCTGTCATCGGGATGGGTGCCGTCCAGTGCCTCGGCCAGCTTGCGCACGGCATTGTTTGCCACATAGTTGTTTTCAAACGTCAGCGGCCCCCCAACGCAGCCGCCGGTGCAGGCGGACCCTTCAAAAAACCGCAAGTCGCTTAGCTTGTTGTTTTCAATCTCCTCCAGCACGCGGATGACATTTTCAATGCCGTCCACCGCCAGGCTGTTTTCCGGGCAGACAGCATGTGCTTCTCCGCCGCTGTTGGCCCAGCTCACGCCGTAAGCGGTGGAAGAGGGCGTTTCCGAAGGCCGGTCCTGACCCCTGGTATGGCTGGACAAAAGGCCGTATATTTCCATAATCGAAATAGCACCGTCCACCGCCGAGGTTTCATGGCCGATGGGGTTGCGTATGGCAGTCACCTTGGCGGCACAAGGGGTAATGAAAAAGCAGCCGACTTCCTCCGGCCTTGCGCCGTGGGATTTGCAAAATTCCCTGCGGGCCATGATGGCCGCCAATTCCATGGGCTGCCGCACATCCACGATATGGGGAATCAGGTCCGGGAAGCGCACCTGGATAAGCCTGGTGATGGCCGGGCAGGCTGCGGAAATCATGGGCTTGGGCAGGTCGTCCCGCCGCAGCTTTTCCCGGATGGCACGGGTTGCAACATCAGCCGCCCGGGCCACCTCAAACACATCGTCAAAGCCCATCCGACGAAGCCCCGCCAGAACCCGGCCAATGGACTGCAACCCTTTGAACTGGCCGTACAGCGAGGGGGCAGGCAGCGCAATTTTGTATTTGAAGCTGCTGATGGAGGAGAGCGGGTCCGTTTGTGCCACCTTGGCATGATAGGAACAGACGCGTATGCATTCCCCGCAGTCAATGCATCTCTCATCAATAATGTGCGCGCGGCCGTCCCTGACGCGGATAGCCTCCGTGGGACAGCGCTTCAGACAGTTTGTGCAGCCCTTGCATCGGGTCTTGTCCAGGCGGACGGAGTGAAACCGCTTTGTTTCCATGCAATATCCTCCACGAACGGGATAACCTGACTTACAGGGTTTCCCCCAGGTCAAACGCCATGCGGATGCTTGTCCCTTCCCCAAGGCGGCTTTCTATATGAAAAGTGCTGGCATTCCGCTTCATGTTGGACAAACCCATGCCGGCGCCAAAGCCCAGGCTTCGCGCCTGCTCATTGGCGGTTGAAAATCCTTCCCGCATGGCTTCCTCTATATCGGGAATGCCGGGGCCTGTGTCGCTGGAAGCAAGGTGGACCATAGGCGGCGCCACCATAAGCGTCAGCGTTCCCCCAAGGCTGTGTATCACCAGATTCATCTCCGCCTCATAGGCGGCCACCGCCATGCGGCGCAGAACAGGCCCGCCCACGCCCAGCTGCTTGAGCGTGCGCTTGATGGCGGCCGACGCCTCCCCAGCCCGTTGATAATCCCCGCCCTCCACAACAAATTCTTCACGGATCAGCACGGCAAACCTTCTCTCCCGCGCCCCTCAGGCGTGTTCCACGCCTGGCAGCCCGTTTTTGTACAGAATTCCGCAGGCTGTGTAGGCGGTATTTGCGGTGGACAAAACCACCAAGTCCAACTCCTTGGCCCTTTTGAGCATCTCCTCGTCAGGAAGCTTGCCACGGGCGAATATGATGCAGTTGATATCCACCATCTCCGCCGTGCGTATTACATGCAGGTTGGTCAGCCCCGTAATAAGCGCCGTGTTCTCCTTCACAAAGGCAAGCACGTCGCTCATCAAATCAGAGCCGCAGCCGCTGTATACCTGCCGTTCCAGGCTGTTTCCGCCCAGGAGCACCCTGGCGTCCAGCAATGTGATGATTTCCCTGATCGTCATGTGTTTTAGTCCTTCCGCATTTGTGTGGCAATTTTATTGACCAAACCCGTATAGGTACTTTTCCACACCAGAAAGCAGCGCCAGGGTTTGATACTTCATCTGCCCCGCCATGGCCACCGTGCCTTTGAGGGATGTTTCCGCCACCAGCGCCGATGACGCGCCAACCTCCTGAAACAATCCGGTCAGGCCGTTCACTGCCGGATAGCTGACGGACGCGAAACGTTGCATCATTACCGTGCGCAGCGTATCCGCCTGGGAAGCGATTTCCGCAAGCCGTGTAAGCTCCTGCTCCACAACCAGGTCCTGCCTGTCCATGGAAACGGAGACGGCGCAGAACTTTTCAACGGCTGTATGCAAGAATTGCAGTCCGGCTTCCAGCGCATCCAGCTGACCCGCCATGCCGTCCACGTTCAAAACAATCTCCGGCAAGACAATCTCATACACGTAGGAATCGATATCATGCTGGCTTTGAAGCTGCTGACGCACAGTCTGCGCTTCCTCCCGGGTTGAATACAGCGCCGCCAGCACCCGATAACGGCTGTCCTTGCGCACATAGCCTGCAGCGCCACGCGCCCTGTATGTTTCCGCCTGGGCAAGGGCCGAATCCTCGCCGTCAAACGCACCAAGCTGAATGGCATACCAGCTTCTGGCCGGAAGGGTGATTTGGCGGGAAGCGGGCGTCTCATCAAATGTCTTTCCAAGGACGGTGGGCGTAGGCGTAACCTTCACTTCCAGCTTGAGGCCGCCGCTGTTGTCCCTTAGCAGCCCTGATAGAATCAATAGACAGGATACAAAGAGCAGCACGCCGGTTAGAATCCGCTTGCCGCCGCCGGGCGTTCTATACGTCCGTTTCTCAACTTTTGCAGTATGCATGTGCATTCCTCCTTGTCCCAATCGCTACACCGTATGAGACGTGGGAGGAAAATATGCAAAAACCTTGAAACGCAGGGTCAAGCTGTGCTAGGATGAACGAAACATGCCCCCGGGGAAAGGAGCCCGCCATTGCAGTACCACATCGATACCATTCCCGTATGGGATGCTTTGAAGCTGGACAGCGAATGCCCCTTGTGCGCGCTGAAGCGCCGTAACGAATTGATGGATATACAGCGTTTTCTGGGCGCTTCCGTTATGGAACCGGACACACGCATCCGCGTGAACGCAACAGGTTTTTGCAGCCATCACCTTGCGCAGCTTTTCTCAGAAAAGAACAGGCTTGGCCTGGCGCTGATGCTGCATACCCACATGAAGGAAACGGAAAAAACAGTGGATGGCATCCTCGCCAAGGCAAGGGAGGCCGGAAAGCAGACGGGTGGCATGCCCTTCAAAAGAATGTTCAAGGGAAATGCCGCCAGCCCCACCCCTTTAAAGGCCGCGGCCAAATCTCTTGAAGAAACCGCATTCGGCTGCGTACTGTGCAACAGCCTTGAGGCGCATATGAACCGCTACGTCTATACAATGCTGTATCTGTGGGAGCGGGACAAGGATTTTCGCAAAGCGTTCCTGGAATCAAAGGGCGTATGCATCCCCCACGGCGCTCAGCTTTTATCCATGGCGGAGGAGAGCCTGCCGGCCAGGGATTTGGCCGCATTTACCGATATGCTGTCCAACCTTATCAGTGCGGGCCTTAAAAGAATCGAACAGGACGTGGAGTGGTTCACGCTCAAATTCGATTACCGCAACCAGGACAAACCCTGGGGCGAATCAAAGGATGCCGTGGAACGGGCCGTCAACAAGCTGCGGGGCTGGTGTGCGGGCGAAGAGCCGTGGCCGGACTCACAAACAAAAAAATGAATCATGCCTGCGGAACGTACTGTTCCAAATGTACGCCCGCCTCCCCGAATATCTCCAGGGAAAAGGGGTCGGGATACCCTTCCTGATAAATCACACGGCGGATACCGGCATTGATAATCATCTTGGCGCAAACTGAGCAGGGCTGATGGGTGCAGTACAACGTAGCCCCGTCAATGGAAATGCCCAGCTTCGCGGCTTGAATGATGGCATTCTGCTCGGCGTGGATGGCATAGCACAACTCCGCGCGGGTGCCGGAGGGAATGTTCAGGCGGCGGCGCATGCATTCACCACGCTCCTTGCAGGTTTTCAGCCCCGCGGGAGCGCCGTTGTAGCCGGTGGTCATGATCCGCTTATCCTTGACGATCACAGCCCCTATGCTGCGCCCCTCCATAAAGCAGCTTGACCACCCCGCGATGACATGGGCCATCTGCATAAACCTGTGATCCCATTTATTCAAAAAGCCACCGCCCCTTCGTACCAGCGCCCTTTCGGGCGTTTTTTGTTATTATACGGTGTTTGGCTGCGTGTGTCAAACGGCTTCCCCATGTGGTTCCCCCGCTCCTTTGTGCTTGCCGTTTCTTTCCCGGCATATGTTCTTCGGGGAGGGATGGCAATGGCAAAACAAACCATCCGGGAGCAGGCGGTATTGCTGACGCTGGCCAACACGCTGGTGCGTGCCATGGGTTTTTTGATGCGGGTGCTGTTTTCCAGAATGCTGGGTTCCGAGATCATGGGGATCATGGAACTGGGCGGCTCCGTGCACATGCTGGCCATCACCCCGGCCACGGCCGGGCTGCCCCTGGCGGTAAGCAGGCTGACGGCCAAAGCTGCGGAAGGGAAGAAGGAGGAAGCGCTTTATGCCGGCAAGCGGCTGGTTAAGCTGCTTTCCCTTATGTGGATTCCGCTGTATTTGCTTTTAACGCCCATCATCGCCAGGCTGTTGGGAGACGACCGCACCTTCCCCTCCCTTTTGATGTCCGCGCCCTGCATCCTGGTTTTGGGGTTTTCGGCCGCTTACAACGGGTACTGCTACGGTATGAACAACGCATGGCCGCCGGCGCTAAGCGAGCTTGTGGAGCAAACGCTCCGCTTTATTATTGCATTCCTTTTGCTCAAGTCCCTTCACAACCTGTCCCCGGCCTGGACAGCGTCGGTACCCGGCTTTGCAACCGCCGTATCGGAGGCGGCGGGAGTGATTCTGGTAATCCTTATGCTGCAATTGCCAAGGCCCAAAGCGCCGCCCGGCAAGCAAATGGAAAAGCAGGTACTGCGCCTTGCCCTGCCTCCCACAGCTACAAGGCTGACAAGCACAGTGCTGCGATCGCTCAATGCCATGCTGATCCCGCTTCGGCTGCGGTCAACCGGCCTTGAAATGACGGAGGCCACCTCCCGGTTCGGCATGCTGGCGGGCATGGTGCTGCCGGTGGTAATGCTTCCGTCTGTGTTCACCGGATCGCTGGCCATGCTGGCTACGCCGGCCCTGGCCGCCAGAGAGAATAATCCCAAGGCTTTGAAAGCCATCAGCCTGCAGTTGCTGCTGGCCGCCGCTTTGGTGGGGGGAGTATGCGGCGCTGTGCTGTACGCTACGGCCCCTTGGATCGCGGGAAGCATGTACCGCTTGCCGGAGCTTGAGGAGCTTATCCGCTTTTTGTGCCCCTCGGTGCTGCTGATGAGCCTGCAGCAGGTAATGTCCGGTATGATCGCAGGGCTTGGC
>JAEWNM010000031.1 GCA_023392755.1 Bacillota bacterium | reverse complement strand
CGCATCAAAGGCAAACGTCCATTTCCCGTCCTTTTCCGACCTTTCGCCCCATGCGCTGCCGACGCACAAATACCCCCGGGGCACGGTGACCGTCACGCTGTAATTGGCTACATTGGCATAAAACGGGTCGCCCAGCGGGAAGTACTCCTCCGTTCGCCAGGCGCTATTCTCCCATACGGATAGGATGGGAAAGGCGTTCCCCAGCGAGTAGATTCCAGACGCGTGGCCAAAGCGGAAGGCGCACTCCGGAACCTGTATCACATAATCCATCGTGATATCCACCCACTCACCCGCCTGCCAGCCGGAAGGGATGGCAATGCGCAGCACCGTTTTCGCGGCATCGTCATAGCCGTAGCCGGACGCCTGCCCGCCAAGCAGCACCTCCGTTACGGAAATACCGCCGGCGCTGAAGCCGCCCGGATAGCTGGATTCGTACACTTCCTCAATGGCCGCCGGGCTGTATTCCTCCGACGCGAAGGCGTTGGCATAGGTGCGCAGCACCACATCCGCCAGCGCCTGCCCGCTTCTGTTTTGAAGGCGCATCGTTTGCCGTGCCTGCATTTGACCCGTTTCCGGGAAAAATTCCGCCTTGATGGATGCTTCATCCAGCCCTTGGGCAGCGGCGGTGAGCGCCTCCGACTGGCGGGGCAAGGATTGCGACCCCGCAAAAACGTTCAGCGCCAGCATCACCACCAGCAGGCCCGCAATACAGCCGATGGCTGCAAGCCTGACCGGTATGCGCCGCTTTGCCCCGACCGTATAAGAAATGGCCCGCTCCCGCTTTTTTTTCATATCGTCTCCCGCCGCGGCTGGCCCTCTACACAGCCGCCTGATTGATTATACTACATTTTGTGGTGTCTTTCCAGCATCTGCCCCACCATATGTGCAAAAATTCGCCTCTTCGCGGCCTATACCCGCCAAAAGCCGCGATTCCTGGCCCGTATATACAAGCGCAAGCCTGTGCAACGGCCTGGTGCACAGCACATACAGCAGGCGGCAGAAGAAAGGCTCGTCCGGGTAAGAGGCCGCGCTTAGGTCAGCCGCCAGCACACAGTCAAACTCCAGCCCCTTCACGATGGCGGCCGGCATCACCAGCACACCGCCCTCGAAATGGCTGTCGCCGGCCTTGATAAGCCTTGCGTTCAGCGCGGCGGGCAAAGCGCGGTGCAGTGCCTTGCAGGCATCCTCCGTCTTTTCGATGAGGGCGATGCTGTGATACCCTTCCGCGCGCCAGGCGGCAGCCTGCGCTGCAATGGCGGCAATGCGGTCTTTGCCGCTTTCGCACCTGAGGATAACTGGCTTTTCGCCATGGCGCAGAACCGGCTCGGCCGCCGGCTGCCCCGCCACGGGATGGCGGGCGGCGATGCGGCTGGCCACCGTCATGATTTCCACGGTGTTGCGGTAGCTGATCACCAGGTGATGCTTGCGTGCCCGGCCACCGAACACTTCCCCCGCCACCTCATCCCAGTCCCTTATCCCCTCGTCGCCATGAATGCCCTGCATCAGGTCGCCTACCATAGTAAACGATTCATGACCGGCCATTTCTTTCAGCAGCTGACAATGGAAGGGGGAAAAATCCTGGGCCTCGTCCATTACCACATGGCTCACGTTCAGCCGCGGCATACCCCACACCCGCCGCCCGATGACGGTGACGGCAGGCAGGTCCTCCGCCCCCGCCTCGCCGCGCGCAAGCGATTCCCGCGTGCGGCGGATAAGCTCCGGCCCATCGGCGCCGAAGGTATTTTCCCGTTCGATATGGTCAAGGAACGAGCCGTATACATCCAGCACATTCATGGCCGGCCAGGTGCCGGGATAGGCTTTGAGAAACACTTTCTGCTCTTCCTTCAGTTCCGCCAGCCGCATCTCCCGGCTGTCCAGGAGCTTGGCGGTGCGGGACCGCCGCTCCTCATTATCCGGCAGGCGCAAAATCAGCGCGTCCAGGCGGTCCCTGACCATGGCCTCCAGCTGCTCCGCCATGTGCTCCGCCGCTTTTTTCAGGCGGCCCTGCATGTACTTTTGCAGCTCCGCCACCCGCTGGCGCAGTGGAAAGGGTTTCAACTGCGTCAGGTAAATCCCCTTAAGCTCGGCCTCGGTATAGAGTACCACGTTTCCAAAGCGCACATCCCCCGGCGGAATGGAACAGTGCTCGTATACATCCAGATACGTCTCCAGCGCCCTTTTGTAGCGCAGGGAGCCCTTTATCCTGAGTACGGCGCCCATCTCCAGCCGCTCTTTTGCGGTCATTCGCAATTGCTCCTCCAGGCGGTTCTCCCAGCGTACCCTGACCATCTGCCTGCCCAGGCAGCGTTTGCACAAACCTAAAAAAGTCGTCTGCTGCACCTCGAGCACGCCAAGGTCCGGCAAGACGGCGGATATATAGTCCAGAAAAAGCGGGTTTGGCGCCACGATCATCATGGAGGCGGGCGCCAGCGTTTCCTGATAGGCGTACAGGAGCCAGGCGATGCGGTGCAGGGCGATGGTTGTCTTTCCGCTTCCAGCCACACCCTGAACAATCAGAGGCTGCCCGATGCCGTGGCGGATGACGATGTTCTGCTCGGCCTGGATGGTGGTGACGATTTCCCGCAGCCTGTCGGTGCTCACCGAGCCCAATACGCCCTGAAGATAAGCATCCTGGCTGACGACACCGGAATCGAAGATGCCGGCGAGGCGGCCGTCGGACACGGTGATCATCCGCTTGAGCGCAAGCTCGCCCTCCACCCTGCCGTCCGGCGCCTCGTAGGCCATGGGGCCTACCTGGCCGGAGTAGTAGAGGTTGGCGACAGGGCTGCGCCAGTCCACCACCTCCACGCTGTATTCCGGCGTTTTCAAAACGCCCCATCGGCCCAGATAGTGGGTTTCGGGCGCTCCGCCCTTGGGAATGAAATCCAACCGGGAGAAAAAGGGCTGGCGGCGGGCCAGTGCCAGGTTGTGCAGCGACTGCAGCTTCATGCGCAGTATATTCAAGGTTACCAGTTCATCCGCGTCGATGCCCTCCGGCACCTTGATGACCCTGTCCTCCTCCGCACCGACGCCGGTATCCGCTTCCAGCTTGCCGATCTCCTGATGAATCACCGACAGCTTGCGCGCAAGCACGGCCGCTTCAAAAGCGGCATCCGGGTGGTCCGGCAGATGCCATTCCATCGGGAACACCTCCCATCCATCATTCCATTTTCAAAAGCGAGAATGAATAGTATAATGTGCAGCCGCACAATTGTCAACCACTTTTTTCATACAGGTTCTGCTGACAGCGGCAGAGATCGCCATGTAAATCTATATCATGTTGATATAGTCAAGGAGGAAGCATGGCCAAAGAGAACACCACCAGGTACATTCTTCTGGACTGCTGAACCACGAGCCCATGAGCGGATACGGCATGAAAAAACGCGCGGACAGGATGCTGGGGCTGTTTGAGGAAAACCTGAAGCAGGTCATGGAAAAGGACCCTGACCATAAAACTACTACATCACGGTGCGGTTCGGGCAATATGTATACAAGGCCTACGTTGGCTGGGCGCAGCTTCTGCTCCTGGGTGTGCCCGGCCGGCGCGCTGCAGGATGCCTGTGCCGCCATTGTGCCAAAACCGGTTAACAAGCGGCAAAATGCTGTCAAGTATGTGATCTGGGCGGTATGGCTAGGGGCGATTATTGCAGGATTTGTCTTTGCTGGCGGCCCCAAGGGAATCGACATGATATACATGACAGAGGGAGGCATCTCGGTAAGCGATTCACCCAGATATTTTATCTACCTGCCGATTGTATTTGTGCTTGCAGCGCTGGCCCTGCTGTTTGGCCGGCGCTCCCCCTGCCACAGCATTTGCTGGATGGTGCCCTTTATGGTGCTGGGTACAAAACTGAAGGAACTATTGCACTTGCCCGCCCGAAGGCTGACAGCCGAGCCTTTCCGCTGCATAGACAGCGAGGCCTGCACAAAAAGCTGCACCATGAGCCTGAAGGTGGATGAAATGGTTGCGGAAAACCAAACGTTCCATACCGAATGCATCCTTTGCGGCCAGTGTCAGGACGCATGCCCCAAACAGGTACTGAAGGTAGGGTTTGCTTTGGGGAAAAAGCTTGAAACCAAAGCAAATGCAAGGGCATAAAGCTTATACCAAATCAAAACATGAATATATGGAGTCTTTCCGGATGGGCATTTCTTGCTCCGGCATACAGAAGGCCAGTGCTTTGCGGGCGCTTGCTAAGCGCCCCTACAGCTGCAAAGCGCATATTGGCTTTTCCCCGGATCTCATATTTGTCAGCAGAGAAGCCAACAAGCAAAAGGCGCCGTAGGGGCGATTATTAATGCGAATCAAGGGTTAAAACTGGAAGGCGAGCAAGCATAAAGCAGCGGCGAGCCTGCCAAAGAGATGCAAGAGCAAACCCTTGAAGGAGCGAACCTTGGAGGCGG
>JAEWNM010000023.1 GCA_023392755.1 Bacillota bacterium | reverse complement strand
GGGGCGCATTGCTCGCTGCCGCTTCGCACTGCTTGTTTCGCCAGCCTCCTCCGCCTCGCTTTATCCGCTACAGGCGGCGCTTCGGCTACGGAGCCCTGGACCTTCGGATGCCATATTCTATATGATTATTGCTATTTTGACTTAAGACAAGCAGAAGGGGTTTCGTGCCTGCGGGCACGACCAGGGCTTTCCGGTCGCCCTGGACCTTCGGGCCAGCCTCCTCCGCCTCGCTTTATCCGCCACAGGCGGCGCTTCGGCTACCCCTTCCATCTGGCTCAAGGGGCGCATTGCTCGCTGCCGCTCGCACCGCTTGTTTCGCCAGCCTCCTCCGCATCACCCTAATCCGCCACAGGCGGAGGTGATGCTCCGGAGCCACAGGCGGCGCTTCGGCTTCGGAGCCCTTTGGAAACCTTCGGTCTGACGCGAACAGAGGGCTTTCCGATCATCCTTTGGAAGCCTTCGGACGGCATTTTCTTGAAATGCTATAAATTGTGCGGCTGGCGTGGCAGCCCGTTTTTATTTGGCTTCAGACGGCGGCCATGGCCTGGCGGATGTCCTCCAGTATGTCGTCGATATGCTCCAGCCCCACGGAAATGCGGATGAGGCCGGGGTTGACCCCTGCCGCGATGAGCTGCTCCTCCGTAAGCTGACGGTGAGTGGCACTGGCGGGATGGAGCACGCAGGTGCGGATATCCGCCACGTGGACTTCCTTGGAGGCAAGGCGCAGGCTGTCCATAAACCTGACCGCCGGTTCACGGCCCCCCTTCATTACAAAGGAGATGACGCCGCACGCACCGCCGGGCAGATATTTTTGAGCCAGCGCAAAATAGCGGTCGCCGGGCAGGCCGGCATAGCGCACTGACTCCACCTGGGAGCAATCTTTCAAATAGGCCGCCGCCGCCAGCCCGTTTTGGCAGTATTGACGCATGCGAACGGGCAGCGTCTCCAGCCCAAGGTTCAGCAAGAAGGCGGAATGGGCGGCGGGATAGCAGCCGAAATCACGCATCAGCTGCATCCTGGCCTTGATGATGTAGGCCATTTTGCCAAAGTCGCGGGTGTACACAACGCCGTGATACGATTCATCCGGCTCCGTAAACTCAGGGAACCTGCCGTTTGTCCAGTCGAAGGTGCCGCCGTCCACGATGACGCCGCCCACCTGCAGCGCGTGGCCGTCCATGTATTTGGTGGTGGAGTGTATGACGATGTCAGCCCCGAAAGCAATGGGCTTGCAGAGTATGGGCGTGGCGAATGTGTTGTCGATGATCAGGGGCACGCCGTTTTGATGGGCGGCGGCGGCAAACTTTTCTATATCGAGCACGCAAAGGGCAGGATTGGCCAGCGTTTCGCCAAAAACAGCCCTGGTGTTGGGCTTGAAGGCTTTTTGAATCGTTTGCGTGTCGGCATCGGCATCCACAAAGATGCATTCGATGCCCAGGCGTTTGAGCGTTACGGCGAACAGGTTCACCGTACCCCCGTAGATGGTGGAGGCGCTGACGATGCTGTCGCCGCTTTTGCATAGATTGAGTATGGACAATAATGACGCCGCCTGGCCGGAGGAGGTGCACATGGCGCCTACGCCGCCCTCCAGGTCGGCTATCTTTTTTTCCACCGCCTCGACCGTGGGGTTGGAAAAACGGGAATACATATGAGCGGTGGGCATATCGAACAGCGCGCCTATCTCGGCGGTGGTATCAAATACATAGGTGGTGCTTTGGACGATGGGGACAACCCTGGGCTCGCCGTTTTTGGGGGTATAACCTGAGTGAAGGCACTTGGTTTCATCATGGAGCATAGGATAGGACTCCTTTAACAAAATTCATTGTGGCACGTCTTTGGCAAGGGAAAACGCGGCCTATTTCAGCATGGCCGCATACTTTTCCCATTCCCGTTCGTTGGCGTGGATGAAATGCCCCGGCACAATCTGCCGAAACGCGGGCTTATCCGTTTTGTAATCATGCATGGAGGGATCGTACACCTCCAATACCTTTTCCTTTTCCGCGATGGGATTGGGCTGGGGGATGGCGGACAGGAGCGCCCTGGTATAGGGATGCAGCGGCTGATGGAACAGCGCTTCCGTTTGCGCCATCTCCACCAGAATGCCCTTGTGGATGACGGCGATGCGGTCGCAGATGAAGCGCATTACCGACAGGTCATGGGATATGAACAGGTAGGTCAGCCCCCGCTTTTTTTGCAGTTCGCTCATAAGGTTCAAAACCTGCGCCCGGATGGACACGTCCAGAGCGGAAATAGGCTCATCCGCAATGATGAATTCCGGGTTCATGATCAGCGCGCGGGCAATGCCTATTCTCTGGCGCTGGCCGCCGGAAAATTCATGGGGGAACCTGCTGGAAAACTCGGGCAGAAGGCCCACGTCCTTCAGTGCGTCATCCACCATG
This sequence comes from Bacillota bacterium, assembly GCA_023392755.1. GTDB lineage: Bacteria > Bacillota > Clostridia > Christensenellales > Aristaeellaceae > JAEWAH01. Next base: position 4,249 of record JAEWNM010000023.1, on the reverse strand, counting down.
CCCTGGAGCGTTTGCTTGGGAATGCCACGGCCCTGCATGCCCTCAGACACGATATAATCGATTTTTGCCCTCTCGTTCAGGGAGGCCATAGGGTCCTGAAAAATCATCTGAATCCTGCGGGTAACGGCCAGGTCTTCGCTTTTGCTCAAACTGCCGCTGATGCGTTTGCCCTGAAATTTCACTTCGCCGCCCGCGGCGGGATGTACACGCACGATGGCACGGCCGATGGTGGTTTTGCCGGAGCCCGATTCACCCACCAGCCCGAAGGTTTCTCCTTTATAGACATGAAACGTTACCCCGCGCACGGCCTCAAACCGCTTCCGGCCATGGCCGAAGGCTACGCGCAGGTCGTTTATTTCCAGAAGCTTTTCCCGGTATTCACTTTCCATCACGGGAAACACCTCCCAGGCTTTTGAGCTTTACAATGGATTCCGGCGGGGATACCTTGGGGGCGCGCTTGTCCAGAAGCCAGGTGCGGGCCACATGGGTGGGGGAAACCTCAAAATACGGCGGCTGCTGGACATGGTCGATTTTCAGCGCCAGCGGGTTGCGCTGTGCGAAGGCATCGCCGGGAATCTGCTTGAACAGGTTGGGGGGCGTGCCCTGTATGGAGTAAAGCTTTTCCCCCTTCTGGCCCAGTTGGGGCAGGGAGGACAGAAGCGCCCATGTATAGGGATGACGCTGGTCGTAGAATATTTCGTTCACCAGGCCCAGCTCCACGATGTCCCCGGCGTACATTACGGCTACACGCTCTGAAATATTGGCCACCACGCCCAGGTCATGGGTGATGAACAAAACGGTGAGCCTGTATTTTTCCTTGATTTCCTTGATGAGATTCAATATCTGCGCCTGAATGGTGACATCCAGCGCGGTGGTGGGCTCGTCGCAGATGAGTATCTTGGGGCGGCAGGCAATGGCAATGGCGATTACAATGCGCTGGCGCATGCCGCCGGAAAGCTCATGGGGGTATTGGCGGTAACGGCGGCCGGGGTCGTCGATGCGTACATCGTTCAGGATGCCAATGGCCGCTTCCCTGGCTGCTACGCCTTTCAGGCCGCTGTGCAGCGCCAGCGCCTCGGTAATCTGCGCGCCGACGCTTTTCAGGGGGTTTAGGCTGGTCATAGGGTCTTGGGGGATCATGCATATCTCCCTGCCGCGAATCCTCAGCCAGTCCTTTTCGGTTTTGAATTGAGCCAGGTCGGCGCAGCGGCGGCCGTTTTCATCCGTGCCGCACAGCGGCGGCTTATCCTCCGCCTTTGCCGGCAGGCCGTAATAGCGGATGGAGCCGCCGGAAATAAAGCCGTTGGGATCGAGCAGGCCGATGAAGTTTTTGTTGAGCACCGATTTGCCGCTGCCGGACTCACCCACGATGGCCAGGGTTTCGCCCTCGTACACATCCAAGGTAACGCCGCGTATGGCGTGAAGGACGCGGCCCCGCAGGCTGAATTTTACGTTCAGGTCACGGATGGAAAGGATGGGTTTTGCGTTTCCCATGGCTGTATCCCCCTTTCCTTACAGATGGTTTTTGGGATCGGCGGCATCGGAAAAGGCGTTGCCGATCACATAAAACGAAATCGTTACGACGGACAGTATGATGGTGGGGTAAATGAGCTGATAGCGCAGGCTGGGGCTCATCATCAATTGCCGGCCCACATTGATCAGGTTGCCCAGGCTGGGGGTGGTGGCGGGCACGCCAAGGCCGATATAGGTGATGAACACCTCGCTGCCGATGGCGCCCGGGATTGACAGCGCCATGCGCAGCATGATTACCGATACAAGATAGGGGAGCAGGTTTTTGATGATGATGCGGGCCGTGCTGGTGCCAAGGCACCGGGAGGCCACGTTGTAATCACGGTCCCTGATGATGAGTATTTGGTTGCGCACGAAACGGGCCATGCCGATCCAGCCGGTAAGCGACAGGGCCAGTATGATGGTGGGTATGCCCGGCCGCAAAATCATGGACATGAGGATCAGCACAATGGTTGTTGGAATATTGTCGAGTATATTGTAGATTTCCGTGAACAGAAAATCCAGCTTGCGCAGATATCCCCACAACACGCCCATCATAATGCCGACGAGCGCTTCGATGACAGCCACGCTGATGCCGATAAACAGGGATGTGCGCGTGCCCGACCACAGCCTGGCCCAAAGGTCCTGGCCGATGGCGTTGGTGCCCAGCCAGAAGGTGTCATTGGGCGCCTGGTTTTTGAAGGGAAGGCGGGTCGCGGGGTTGTTGTTTACCAAAAAAGGATCGAACTGCCCCGGCAAAATGGGCTGTATGAAGGTGAACAGCAGAATAAAGGCTACCGTCATAAGCAAAAGCATGGCGATTTTATTTTTACGAAAGGCCTGAAAGGTGGAGCGCCAGTAGGAGTATTGACTGACACCCGTGCGCTCCAGCTCCTCCTCATTGAAATGCGCAAAGGTGAACTTTTCAGATTCATTCAGGGAGCCGGAAAGCTGGCGGCTTATGTTTTCCTCCAGCCTATCCACCTTGGGATGCCTTAAAAAGGCCATCAGCGGCTGCCCCCTTTCCTGGCAAAGCTGATGCGGGGGTCCAGCGCCACCATCAATAGATCGCCCAGTATGAGGCCGATGATGCCCACGCAGGCGTAGAGCAGGACGATGCCCTGCACCATGGCGTTGTCCTGCTTTTTGATGACGTTGACCAGCAGGCCGCCCATGCCGGGGATGGAGTACAGCGACTCAATATAGATCGAGCCGATGACCGTGTTCAAAAAGGAGGTGGGCAGGTATTGCGCCATGGGCACGAAGGCGTTGCGGAAGATATGCCGGAACATGATCTTGTTGCCGGAAACGCCTTTGATGCGGGCCAGCATGACATAGTCCTTGCGGCTTTCGTCCACCATGTAGCGCCTGAGCCACATGGCGTAATAGGCGATGTTCCCAAGGGACATGGAAAATATGGGCAGGACCCATGAAATTGGATTTTTGGCGTCGAACAGCAGCCTGATATGAAAAAGCTCCGTTCCGTACAGCTGGATGAACAGATAGTACACCGCCGCCGGAACAGCCTGAATCAGCACAATGAAACCGGTTCCGATATGATCGAACAGCTTGCCCTTGTATTTGGCCATCAGCGTGCCCATGGGCAAGCCCACCAGCATGGAAAACAGGATTGATAGACCGCCCAGCTGAATGGAGATGGGAATCTTGGGGGCCAGTATTTCAGATACGGGGACGTTGTTGCGGTAGATCCAGGAAGTGCCCAGATCGAAGCGGGTGATGAGGTTTTTGAAAAAGTTGAACAGCTGGATGTGCATGGGTTGGTCAAGCCCAAGACGCTTGATGCCGTTGGCCACCTGCTCTGGAGACAATTTATCGAAGTTGAGAAAATAGCCCTCGATAGGCATTTGCCGGACCAGTATAAACGTGATGGACAAAATCAGGAATAATGTGATCAGGGAACGCGCAAGCCGTTTACCCAGGTATTTTGCCATGCTCTCAGACCCCTTACAAGCGTGTGCGGCCGCCTTGAACCTTATGACGGGGAGGAACCCCAAAGCGAGGTTCCTCCCCGGACGGTTGCCGGTGCCGGAAAGCAACCGGCCAGGCAACGCACATCGTATTTATTTGCCGATGACATCCAGCCAGGCCTGATGGTTGGCCGCATCCTCCTCCGGGGTGATGAAGTGGTCGTAGAGCTTCTGGCCCTTGTACCGCAGGATGGAGATGCCGAAGGAAGCGTACTGCCCCTCGTAGATGTTCAGCTTGGTGGCCTGATATTCAGCGGGATAGATGAAGAAGGGGATAACGATGGCGTTGTCGATGAGCATGGCCTCGGCGGCGGCGAATTTCTCATAGCGGGCCTTCATGTCGGTGATTTCAGCCTTCGCTTCGTCAACGGCGGCATAGTAGGCTTCCAGAACAGCCTTCGTATCGGAGAATTCGCTGTTGAGCATAAGGTCCATTTTGTTGTAGCTGTTGCCCACGATGGTACCGGACTCATCCTTCTTTACGACGAAGGGGTCGGTCCAGGTTTCCGGGTCCTGATAATCGGCGCCCCAGTTGCAGCGCATGAGGGAGTAGACGCCGGCCTTGCGGGTGACCGCCAGGAAGTTTTCGGTGGAGCCGGGGTAGAGGATGCACTCGATGTAATCGGTGCCAAGCACGCCTTCCAATTGCTGCTTGAGCAGCACATATTCGTTTTCCCAGTCGCTGTCGTCGCTGCGGTAGGTGAGCACCATTTTGACGGGGAAGGTGGCGCCGGCGGCGGTAAGCTCTTCAA
>JAEWNM010000103.1 GCA_023392755.1 Bacillota bacterium | reverse complement strand
GTTTATGCCTTCCTCCCCCGCCCGCACATTCAGGCCGCCGTAGGCAAAGCGCGTGTAGCTTAGCCCGTAGCCGAAGGGGTAGGCGGGTTTTGCATGCAAATAGCGGTAGGTGCGGCCTTGCATGCTGTAATCGGAAAAGTCGGGCACCTGATCCATGTCCGCGTAGAAGGTAACGGGCAGACGTCCGGAGGGGCTGTATGCGCCAAACAGGAGATCGGCAACGGCGACACCCCCCATCTGGCCTGGATACCATGCCTGCAATATGGCGTCAAACCGGTCGGCATGAGGGAAGATGGTGGCCGAGCCCGTCATATTGACAAGCACCATGGGCTTTTTCACCGTCGTGAGCGCGTCCAGCAGGTTGCGCTGTGATTCGGGCAGGTACATGGTGCTCCGGTCGCCGGACCCCAGGCCCTCCTCACCTTCCTTGTTGCCATTGAGGCCTGTGACCACCACCGCGACATCCGCCATCTCCGCCGCTTTCAGGGCTTCGGCGATGCGGTAATCCAGCGTTTCTCCCCACGGCTCCTCCGCCGAGCCGCCAGTCAGTGCGCAGCCTTCGGCAAATACAACCCGCGCATGGGGAAGGGCCGCCCTGATACCCTCCAGCACCGTGTGGGTTTCCGACGGCATACCGGCATAGTTGCCCATAAGCGCCTCCCGGCTGTCCGCGTTGGGGCCGATGACGGCTACGGTTTTCAGGCTTCTTTTGTCCAGCGGCAAAAGGCCGCCGTTTTTCAAAAGCACCAAAGTATCCCTGGCCATTTGAAGGCTCTTGTGGCGGTGGGCGTCACAATCGTTGATATCATAGGGAATCTGCGCGTACCGCTGCTGAGGTTCCGGATCAAACATGCCCAGCCTGAACCTGGCCAGAAGCAGCCGCCAGGCGGAATTGGTGATGGTCTCCTCGGTAATCAGCCCCTGCCTTACCGCCTCCAGCAGATGGGGGAAAACCCAGCCGCAGCACAGGTCGCAGCCGTTGTTCACCGCCATGGCGGCTGCCTGCGCCGCGTTATCCACCACCTTGTGATGCTCATAAATATCCTCAATGGCACCACAGTCGCTGACCACATACCCGTCAAACCCCCACGCCTCCCGCAGCGTTTTTTGAAGCAGCGCGGGCGATGCGCAGGCGGCTTCGCCGTTGACGCGGTTGTAAGCGCCCATGACGGAAAAGACGCCAGCCTCCTCCACAGCCGCCTTGAACGCCGGCAGGTATGTCTCCGCCATGTCCTTTTTGCCGGCCCTGGCGTCAAAAGAATGCCGCTCGGCCTCCGGGCCGCTATGCACGGCAAAGTGCTTGGCGGTGGCAATGCATTTCACGTATTTGGGATCGTCCCCTTGCAGCCCTTTGATGAAGCTGACACCCATGCGCGCGGTAAGGAAGGGGTCTTCCCCGTAGGTTTCATGGCCGCGGCCCCACCTGGGGTCGCGGAACAGGTTGATGTTGGGCGTCCACATGGTGAGACCCTTGTAGATGCCCCTGTCTTCCTTTTGGGCGGCGGCATGGTGTTTTGCCCTGGCCTCGTCGGCAATGATGGAGGCGATTTCATGCAGCTGCTTTATGTCAAAGCTGGCCGCCATGCCGATGGGCTGGGGAAACACCGTGGCCGTGCCCGCCCTTGCCACGCCGTGGAGGCACTCATTCCACCAGTTGTATTCCGGGATGGAGAAGCGCGAAAGCGCCGAGGAAAAAAACGTCATCTGGCTCACCTTTTCCTCCAGCGTCATCTGGCCGACCAGAATGCGCGCGCGTTCCCCAAAAGAAAGGGATGTATCCTTCCAGCGGTTGTCCATAAAGCCGTTCCTCCATACATGTTTTATTGCATTATAATGCCTTCTCCGCCGGGCGGTCCAGATTCGGCCGGCAGCGGAAGGTGTACAAAAGAAAATTTCCCGCCGCGAAAACAACACCGCAAAGCATAAGCCACCTGTAATCCACAAAGCTCAGCAGATAGCCCGTAATGTTGGCGCCTATGCCCTGCCCGATGCTGTTGGACAGTATTCGAAGCCCGGCGTAGGTGCCCTGGTTTTCGGGAGGGATGGCTGCCAGCATCCTGGATTCGATGACAACGGGAAACACCTGTGAAAGGGCCGCGCGCATAAGCGCCAGCGCCGCGAAAAGCGGCGGCGGAGCCGCGATGGACAAAGCGAATATGAGCACCAGCGCCGCCAGGGAAAGCATGGCCACATGGTCGGCCGAGCGGCGTTTGACGATACCCGGCAATATCAAAAGCGCCAGGAATGTCAAAAGGGAGGCGCCGGAAAACAGCTGGCCAACCAGCACATCGGCAAAGCCGAATACCTCCTTGTAGATCAGGTTCAGCATGGAGGAAAGCAGCGAAATCGTCATGGCAAAGCCAAAATGGTATAAAAAGAACCACCTGGTATTGGGTTTTGTGAGCAGCTTCCAAAATCCGGCCACCTTTACCTTTTTCGCAGGGGCGATGTTGGGCAGCTTCAGCCTTAGCAGCGTCAGCAGCACAAAGCCGCCGCCGCTTGCAAGTATGCTCAGGCGGTAAGGATTAACCGCCGCCGCATTCATGTTAAGCACCCATCCGCCGGATACGTTGCCCAGAATGGAGGAAATGGAGAACACCAGAATCAGGTAAAAATAGGCGCTGGATTTGTGCTCTGGTTCCGTCATGGCCGTGACATAAGGAAATTCCACGGCATGGATACAGGTGAGCCCCACAGCGTACAGCACCTGGCCGGAGATGATAAAAACCATGGAATCCGTGGCGGCCACGGCAAACAGCCCAAAGCCCTGCATCAGCCCGCCCAGCATGCATACCGGGTAATACCCGCGGCGGTTGGAAAAGCGGCTGGCCACAAGGGCAAAAAGGGCGGTGGCAATGGCGCCCGCCATGCTGACATGGCCGATGGCATAAGGTTCAAGCCCGGCGGAGCGCAGATAAAAGTTCAGGTGTACAGACAATAAGCCCGTGGCAAAACCAAAGCAGATTTCCGTTAAAAGAAATACTTTCGCGTTTTTTGAAAAATGCAGGAAACTGGATAAACTGATCTTCATTTGCATATCGCCTTCCATGAGCATAGTCGGGATAAATCAGGCGGGCGCTTATAGGCCCTATAAAAAAGGCATGCGGAAAACAGCCCGGCGGATTTGCCGCCAAGCGCGGGCGCCGGGAAATTTTTTGAGGCTAATTCTCCCTGGGAGGTGCGTTCCTGAATGTAGAGGGGCTCATGCCATATGTGCGCTTGAACGCCTTGAAGAATGTGTTGGTGCTGCTGTAACCCGTCCTTGAAACCACCTCGTTGATGCTCAGATTGCTGCTAAGCAGGTACCGCTTGGCCAGCTGGATGCGCATCCCCTCGATATATTCGGAGAATGTGCGGTTGGAATGGAGCTTGATGAGCCTGGACAAATATGCCTGGGAGAGGCGGAACTGGTCGGCTACGCCGGCCAGGCTCATGTTTTCGTCGGTGCAGTGGGCCTCGATATAGGCGATGATACGCTCGGCCAGTTCACTCCTGGCCTCCTTTTTGTGCCCGTTCACACACGCGCACAACGCCTTGAGAGCGCCGGTGAAAAGCTCCGACTGCTGCTCGATGGAATCGCTGCCGCGCAGGGTGATCAGCTGGGAATGCAGATTAGCAAGATTTGCGCCGGTGCTGCCGGAAATTTCGCAGATCAGGTGGATGAAGGTGCTCTTCATATCGTAGGTGATTTGCCTTAGCATCTGCTCCGACAGCGTCATCTGCCTGAAATTGCGGTTGAACAGCGCCGTGAAAACCTCCAGCGCCTCCGCCTCGTCCCCTGACCGGACAAGGCGCATAAGCTGCGTTTCCTTCTCCACAGGATAGTAAAACGGAAGCGTACAGGCGGGAATATCCGCGTAGCAGGTGGCGGTGTCCGTCTCTATGCCGGAATACTCCAGGGCGCGGTCGGCTTCCTCACAGGCGTTGCGGACATCCAGTAGAGAGGTGAACGGATTGCTGACGCCAATGGACAGATGAACGCGCACCTCCCCGATATATACCCGCTTGAGCGCATGCTGTATTTCCGCCATGCAGACGCGCAGGTCCCGCTCCCCCGGCCAGCCGTACAGCGCTGCAATCTTGTTCATGCCGATCAGGTGGGTCATGCTGCTGAACCCGGGTATGGCCCGCAATGTATCCAAAACAGCGATATGGAACACCCGGAGCAATTCCGTGTTTTCCGGCTGGATGCCGCTGACGTACTCGTCAATGCGGATCACAAATACCGCATGACGGCCTTCCGCAACGCGGATGCCCACGGCAAGGCTTTGCTCCATAAGGTCGCTCAGGCTGTCAAATCCCCTCTGGAAAAGGCGCTCGCGGAAGGCCATGTCCAGCATGTATTTTTGGCTTTCCAGCTTTTGCGTCAGGCTGTTGTTCACGTTGAGCATATTGGTAATGGAAGAGTCAAAGGCTGTATAGCTGAAACCGGGGTCCCCGCCGCCGGCGTGGGCGCGCAGCTTGCGCGCCAGAAGCTTTAACGGGCGTGTGTTGAAATGCACCAGCAACAGGGACAGGAGTACGCCGATAACGACGGCGGAGGCAAACATGGTCAAAAACGTGCGGTTGAGGGGCGAAAGCTTTCCCTCGATCACGGAATAAGGCACCGTCGCCACGGAAGCCATGCCGCTTTTTTGGGAAACAACCTTGATCAGCAGCGTCTGCTGACCGGACAGGGTAAGCTTGCGCACGCCGGCCCGAGAGCCGACGGCTTCGGGCACCAGCGCTTTAAAATCATTGCTGCTGAAAAGCAGCTGATTGTTCCCGTCCAGCAGCATATAGTGGCTGGCGCCCAATTCGTTCAGGCTTTTGAAGTTGGCGGTGATGGTGCTCTCGGGGATCAGAGCGATGATGCTGGCGGTATGGCTTTTGATGGTTGAAAGCATGGTGGTATACACATAGGAAATATAGCGGTCGCTCTTCCCCCGCACGCTGATCGTTTGAGAGGGCCACAGGCCGGAGCCGGTGGAGGATTTGAGAAGCGCCTCGAATTGCTCAAAGCCAATCCCCTGGTAGCCCAGGTAGAAATCATAGGCCAGCTTCTCGCGGGCGGACGCGCCGTAGGGGGTGACAATCGTACGGGAATCGTGGAAATAGACGACGGTATGGTGAACGAAGGGACTGGCGATGGTATAGCTGGAGAATACCTTTACAAGCCTGCCCAGCAGGCCGTAATCCGAATCCCTCAAAGGCGGCTCCACAAACATAAAGCTCTCAACCAGCGGCTGCGTCATGATGCTGGATGCCATCTGGGCGATTCCGTTAAGCTTTTCATCCAGCAGCTTCTGGCACTGGTCCAGAACCGACAGATTTGCCCTTACCACGTTTTGCTCCGCGTTGTCGCGCATATAGGAAAACGACACAATCCATATAGCCAGGAGGACAGCGAGAATCGCTGCGTATGACAAAAGAAAGTTCAGCATGACACTATGCCTGCTGCGCATTGTATTTCCCCCCTATGCCGCAATCAACGGTAGCGCAAGTATAATACATGGCCGGCGGCATTTACAAGTGGAACCTTCGAAATTGGGCAACATGTCAACAATTTCACTGTAGTCAACCTTTTACATGCAGCAAGTTGCGACAAAATCCCTTGCGGCGGGCGATCCCGGGTAAACAAATCACGCTATGTCATGCATTTCAACTTTACATGTGTGTTTGACCCGGGCTATACTTTCATTAACCAATGCCCCCAGCGGGCGGAGTGAAATCAGCCATCGGGAGGTTTGCCTGTGGAACATGTGAACAGAGGCGGTGCCGGCGCACGGGGAGAAAGATGGAAAAAGCGGTTTGCCAGGGAAATGAGGCGCTATCAATTATATATACTGATTATATTACCGCTTGCGTACCTGTTCATCTTCCATTACGGCGCCATGTACGGCGTGCTGATCGCATTCAAGGACTTCAACCCGGCCAAGGGCATACTGGGCAGCGACTGGGCGGGCTTCAAGCATTTTGAGCGATTCTTCGGCGCGTACAACTTTGGCCGCATACTGAAAAACACACTGACGCTGAGTGTTTATTCCCTGATAGCCGGTTTCCCCATACCGATACTGCTGGCGCTGTGCATCCATTCCTGCACGCATACGGGCTTTAAAAAAACGGTGCAAATGGCAACCTACGCGCCGTATTTTCTGTCCATTACAGTGGTTGTGAGCATGCTCAATCAGTTTCTGGCAGAGAAGACGGGCGTTGTCAATACCGTTATAGCAATGATCACGGGCGAACGCATCTCCTTTTTGACAAAAGCGGCATACTTCCCGCACCTGTACGTATGGTCGGGCGTCTGGCAGACCATGGGCTACTCTTCCATCATTTATATTGCCGCGCTGGCCGGCATCGACCCCACGCTGCATGAGGCCGCCACGGTGGACGGCGCCAACAAGTTCCAGCGGGCATGGCATGTGGACCTGCCGGGCATTATGCCAACGGCCACCATCCTGCTGATATTGAATCTGGGGCACATCATGTCCGTTGGTTTCGAAAAGGTGTACCTGATGCAAAACACCATGAACATCTCCACCTCGCAAATCATCAGCACCTATATCTACCAGCAAAGCATCGGGTCGGAGATTCCCAATTTCTCGTATTCCACAGCCGTAGGGCTGTTCAACTCCGCCGTCAACTTCATCCTGCTCATTTTCTTTAACACCCTGGCCAACCGCATCAATGACAGCGGCCTGTTCTAGGGACAGACGGCACATTTTGACGGAAGTGAGGAACATGTATGCTTGGCACGGCACTTTTCAATAAAAAGCGCATCATCCATTCCACCGGGTGGGATGTGGTATTCGACTATCTGGTAAACGGCTTCCTGCTCATCTGCATGCTGATTACCATCTACCCCATCGTCGTGGTCATCAGCAGCTCCTTCAGCGATTCCAACGCCGTGCTTTCAGGAAAAGTCTGGCTGTACCCCATTGGACTTAACGTAAAGGGGTACGAAGCGGTTTTCAAATATCCCATGGTGGTCAAAGGGTACGCTAACACGCTGCTTTACACAGCCGCCGGCACACTGATAAACGTTGCGCTCACCGTTATGGCGGCGTATCCCCTGTCCCGCAAGGATTTCTCCCCCAGGCGCGTGGTGATGCTCCTGTTCACGTTCACCATGTTCTTCTCCGGCGGCATGATCCCTTCTTATATCCTGGTGAGCAACCTTGGCATCATACACACCCGGTGGGCCATGCTGCTTCCCACCGCCATGGCCGCTTACCACATGATCCTCACACGCACGTATTTCCAGTCCACCATCCCGGATGAATTGCTGGAAGCGGCACAGCTGGACGGCTGCACGGACATCCGCTTCATCCTGAAGATTGTTCTTCCCCTGTCAAAACCCATCCTGGCGGTAATCGCCCTGTACTACGCCGTCGGCCACTGGAACGCTTACTTCAACGCCTTCCTGTACCTCTCCGACAGCGATATGT
>JAEWNM010000335.1 GCA_023392755.1 Bacillota bacterium | reverse complement strand
TTCCTCGCAAACCTCCGCAACCTCAATCGGCGCGGCTTACAGCCGCTTGTTTCGGTTGATTCGTTCGGTTCGCCCTTTGCTGCCACTGGCAGCGCTCACCTCTCTCACCGCACATGTCGCTGGTTTGTGATCTAGAATCGGAGGACTTCGGCCCTCCGATACCTCCCTGGGTCTTTTGATGGCCTGACGGGCGCCCGTAAAAACAGGGCGCCCCTTATTTATTTGCGTTAAGCGGAAGCCGCCGCTCTTTCCCCCTGTTTTACCCGCTCCTGCGCCGCATCGTTTACTTCATCCGCCTCCAGATAGGAGGGGATCAGCTCATGCAGACAGGTGCGCATATCCCCATGGGTGTCCAGGCAGCCTTGCAGCCTGTCCAGCATTTTCCTGACCGTTTCCCAGGAGAACTCCTCAGGCCTGGCGACAAATATTTTTTCCCGGTTGGTACGGGTCACGTTTTCGTCGTCGCACAGCAGTTCCTCGTACAGCTTTTCACCGGGCCGCAAGCCTACATACCGTATTTCCACCGGCGGACCCGATGGATCGGCGTACAGCTGGATCATGCGCTCCGCCAGCTCCCGTATCTTCATGGGCTCCCCCATGTCCAGAACGAAAAGCTCCCCGCCCTTGGCCATGGACGCGGCCTGGAGAACCAGGCTGGCCGCCTCCGGGATGGTCATGAAATAGCGGATGATGTCCGGGTGTGTCAGCGTCACGGGGCCGCCGGCGCGTATCTGCCGCTCAAATAGCGGCACCACGCTGCCGTGGGAGCCCAGCACGTTGCCAAAGCGCACCGCCGTAAACTCCGTTTTGCCAAACCCCTGAAGCGATTCAATCACCATTTCCGAGGCGCGCTTGGTAGCCCCCATGACGTTGGTAGGGTTTACAGCCTTGTCGGTGGAGATCATCACAAACCGCTTCACGCCGTGGGCCATGGCGCACTGGGCCGTGTGCAGCGTGCCGAACACATTGTTCTTTACCGCCTGCTCCGGGCAATCCTCCATCAGCGGCACATGCTTGTGGGCCGCCGCGTGTATGACGACATCGGGCTTTACATCATAAAACACCGCGTCCAGTCTTCCCCTGTCCTGTATGGAGCCAACACACAGCTCCACCGTGTTTTTGACCAGCGGGCCGAACTGCTCCTGCAACTCAAAATACAGGTCGTACATATAGTTTTCGCTGATGTCGAATATGACCAGCTTTCGGGGAGAAAAGCGCATGATCTGCCTGCACAGCTCCGACCCTATGGAACCGCCGCCGCCGGTAACCAGCACGCACTTTCCCTCGAAATAGGCGTTTGCCTCGGTCATGTCCAGGTGCTGCTCCGTTCGCCCCAGCAGGTCGGCAATATTCACATCCCGCACGGCGCTTAACATATCCCGCCCGCTGTTCACATCCTTAAGCGCCGACACCATCTTCAGCCTGCATTTGGTGGCCAGGCAGCGCTCTATCAGAGGCCGCAGCTGTCCCTTTGGGGTTGCGATGGCAATGATGATCTCGTCAATTTCGAACTGCAGCGCGTACTTTTCCACGTTCTCCGTGCCCAAGTAAACCGGAACGCGGTTGATTTGCGTTCCCTTTTTGTTCGGATCATCGTCTAGTGCCAGAATGGCCCGGCTTTGACCGTACCGGCCGGATTGCAGCTCCCGAATCACGGAAGCGCCGGCCCAGCCGGCCCCCACCACCATCACCCGCAGGCCCTTGCGGCCGCTGAAAAAGGGCAGGCCCGTCCTCTCCCATTGTCCGGCAAGCCGCATGCTGAAGCGGGATGCACCAACCAGCATCAAAAGCAAAAGCCAATCCATCAGGTATACGGTACGGGGCATCAGAAAAAGGTTAGGCTCCGGGGAAATGGTATAAGCCACCAGCGAAAAAACGTATGTCGCCCCCGAACCCAGCAGCGTGCCCAGGCCGATCTGCAGCAGCCCATCCACACTGGCATAGCGCCACAGGCTTTTGTACATGCGCACCGCAAAAAAGCTGCCGATGGTTAAAACAGTCATGATGGGGGCCACGTTTCTTAACTTGTGGATGTGGCTCCACGCCTCCTGTTGCATATCAAAGCGCAATTGAAGCGCAAGGATCATGGAAGCGTTGGTCAGCACAATATCCAAAAGCACAAGAAGCGCCGTTTTGATTCTGTTCCCGTACTTCCCGCCGAATTTCTGCATGATTTTTGCCATCCTGAATCGTTATCCTGTATAGATGCTTCATTGTACCACACCGCCCAAGAAAAATCCAGCCGTGGGATACGGCGGAAAAAGGATTCCGGGCTGTGAGTTGCGAAGTATAGAATGTTAAGCCTTGTGTAGGAGGAACGCCCGGATGAAATGCCCCCATTGCGGCCATTGGAACAAAGCTTCGCTGCCGCGCTGCTTCAAGTGCGGTCAGCCTTTGCCTGTCCAGCCCGATTATGAACGGAACCAGGGCCCCGGATGGCAGCATGAGCTGAAGGGGGATGCGCCGAAAATATACATCCGCGCGGATGAATTGGGCGAAGCAGAGTCCCTTACCGACAAGCGGGAGGAACTGGCCCGCGAAATGGTGGATTTGAAGGCCCGCAAGGCGAGAGGCGAGCAGCAGCAGCGCAAACTGCGAGAGGAGTCAAGCCTCAGAGGCCTGGCGCCGTCCAGCATGACGGTTCGGACAAACACTACCAGAGAGACCATATTCCGCGTAAAGGACGACCCGGAGACAGCGCTGCGGCCCATGCCGCCGGAGCTGGTGGAGGGGGGCGAAGTGGAAGCGACGGCCAGGCACGCGTTCACTTCCAGGTTCAAGCATACCGTCACCCCGCCGATGGAAGACAAGGGCGAGGATGGATTTTTCCCGGGCACCCAGCCCACCAGCCATTGGGTGCCGCCTTCCGGAAAAGCGGCAGCCTCCAGCCAGGTATACGACGGATTCAATGATTCAGGAGCCTATGAACCCCTTTGGGAGGATACCGCCTCCGGCGATTTCTCCCCTCGGGCCTATATGGCCGCCCGCCCATCGTCCAAGCGCACGAGGCGGCACAGGTATTTGCGGGCAATGCTATATTTGTTATTATCCCTGATAGTCATTCTGGCAGCATATGTGGGCATTTCCGCATGGCATCGGCGGCAGGCGGAGGAAAAGCAAAAAAACAAGCCTACCGTGGTAGCCTCCATCGTCAACGACCAGGCTGCCCACACCATTACCATACCGGGGCAGGATGGTACACAGATTTACGTACGGGAATTAAGCAACACCTTTGTCATAACCGGCGGCGTGGCCGTGGTGGAAATACCTGATTACGTTTGGTACAACAGTTATGAGGACTATCTTTCCGATACGATGGATGTAACTCTTACGCCGCATATACGCACCAGCTCGGGCCAGCACCAGCCCATGGAACCTATTTTCTACCAGATTCAGGTACCCCTGTCCCCTGTGGAACTGGTAACGCCGGACAGCACATGGGTAGAGGTATCCACTGCCATGTACCCCATGAAGTTCCGTGTCCGCGAAGGCAGCACCGTTATCATCAACGGCAACGACTATTCCGACCTGGTCAACCAGGAGGGCGGCGATGTAACCTACAACGCCACGGTACAGCCCATCGGCGAAAACAAGGTCACCATCAAGGTGCGCAGCCAGTACTGCCGGGAAAACGTGGTGGAGATCACCCTCTACAGGGCAAGGCAGGAGGTGCCGCTTGACCTAACCTCCGACCAGACATACACAAGCTCCAAAAAGTTCATGAAAATCACAGCCTCCACCATTCCGGGCGCACAGGTGGATGTGCTGACGCCCCACACGGACCTGAATATTACCAACATCGAAACAGACGGCACGTTCTCCTTCTTTGCGGTGTTCAATCAAATCGGCAGCAACAGCGTCACCATAAAGGCGGAGATACCTGGGCGGCAGCCATCAGTGCTTGATTTCCAGGTGTACTATGTACCCCCTGTGGATGAATATACGAAAGTGGCCTGGGGGCTGGAGACCACAAATGCCACCAATATCGCCAACTACGCCGATCTGCTGAATAACAACGCCATGCGGGTGAAGAAGACACAGATCTACGTGTGTACCGGAGTCATAACTCAAATTATCAGCAACAAGCCGCAATTGGCCATTATGAATACGGGCACGGAGGAGAAGGCGCAGTACGTTATGCTGGAAAACTCCACCCGAACCACCTGGGAAATTGGCAGCTCCTACCGCATCTTTGCCGACGCTTTTGGCATGTACGATGATATGCCAAGGCTTGTGGCCAGGTATACGTATAAAAAATAGACCGGGACATTGGATGATCAAGCGCATATTTGCCTGCCATCTTGAGCGCAGGATATTTTCTGTATAAAACCTGTCGGGCATCCGCACCGTGTTCGACGGAGGCGCTGGATATGGCGGGTTTTCAATCCTGCTGGCATCCATGGGCATCCATATCACCCATTTTGACATTTCCTTGCTTGCATTACGGATATTGAAAAGAATGCGTGGCATCTGCTTGACAAAACGCGAAAAGGCGGCGGGCCAAGCCCGCCGTCATGCTGTATATGAACAAAATCAGCAAAGAAAGCGGCCTTAAAGCGGCGCTTCTTCCCCCACATCCCTGTGAGCGAATGGCGTCAGCCCCGCTTGCACATCCGCAACCGTCTGCCCGCTGCCGAAAAGCAGATATTTGTATGAACACAGGCCCTCCAGCCCCATGGGGCCTCTGGCATGAATCTTGCCCGTGGAAATGCCAACCTCCGCGCCAAAGCCGTAACAGAAGCCGTCGGCAAACCTGGTGGAGCAGTTGTGATATACCCCGGCGCTGTCCACCAAGGCCATAAAGGCACGCACCGCCTGCATATCTTCCGCCACAATGGTATCCGTATGCCCGGAGCCGTACCGGTTGATATGGCGGATGGCATCCGAGGCGGTATCAACCACTTTGATCGATAGTACATAATCAAGATATTCCGTTTCCCAATCCTCTTCCGTGGCCGCTTCACAGGAAATTATTTGCCGCGTTCTTTCGCAGCCCTTCAAAACCACATTTTTTTCCGCCAGCGCCTTTGCCACGACGGGTAAAAATGCCTCCGCAACGGCTTGATGCACCAGCAGCGTTTCCGCCGCGTTGCATACCGCCACGTACTGCGTTTTGGAATCCAATGTCACCTTGACTGCCATCGGTATATCCGCCGACACATCCACATACACATGGCAAATTCCATCCGCGTGGCCTAAAACCGGGATGCGGCTGTTATCCATGATATAGCGTACAAACTCGTTGGTGCCCCTTGGAATCACAAGGTCAATGCAGTCGTCCATCTTCAGCATGTCACGCACTTCTTCCCGGGTGGTGAGCAGGGCTACCCAGCCATCCGGGATGCCTGCCTGGCAGGCCGCCTCCGCCAGCGCGCCAAATAGCGCGCGGTTGGTATGCTCCGCTTCCCGCCCGCCCTTTAGCAGCACTGCGTTTCCGCTCTTTAGGCACAGGGAAGCGATTTGCACCAGCGCGTCGGGGCGGCTTTCGAAAATCACGCCCACCACACCGATGGGGCAGGAAACGCGGTAAAGCTTCATGCCCGGCATCAGCTCCCGGGCCAGCTGCGTATGATGCAATGGGTCGGGCAGGTCGGCAAGTGCCAAAAGTCCCTGTTGAACCGCACGCAGTTTTTTTTCGTCAAACAAGAGGCGCTTTTTCAACGGCGCTGCCAAGCCTTCCGCATCCGCCTGCCGCAAATCCATTTCGTTGGCGGCGTATATTGCCTTGCTGTTTCGCGCAAGCGATTCGGCCATCAGCACAAGGGCACTGTTCCTATCCCCAATAGCCGACGCTGAAAGCGGAATTGCCGCCTCCCGGGCCAGAATAGCCAAAGACCTTGTATCCTGCATGGAGCGCGCCTCCCCTATCCCGTTTGTATGCATTCCATTATAAACAAAAAAGCGGCTCATTGCAATCACGGTGCCGCTGTGGTATAATGCATTGCTACAGGCGGATACAAAGGAGGGGTTTGCATGCCGCGTATGAAGGGCATCAAGCCCGTGGCCCAGAACAGGAAAGCCTATCACGATTTTTTCGTGGAGGAAACGTATGAATGCGGCCTTTGCTTGCAGGGCACCGAAGTTAAAAGCATCCGCCTGGGCCGTGTCAACCTGAAGGAAAGCTTCGCCATGGCGCGGGGACAGGAGATTTTTGTGGAAGGGATGCATGTCAGCCCCTACGAGCAGGGCAGCATCTATAACCACGATCCCTTGCGGCCCAAGAAGCTGCTGCTGCACAAGAGCGAGATCCGCAAGCTGTCCGGGCAGGTACAGCGACAGGGGTATGCCCTTGTTCCCCTGCAAATTTACCTGAAGGACGGGCGCATGAAGCTGGAACTGGGGCTTTGCAAGGGCAAGCAATTGCACGACAAACGCGACGACGAGGCTGACAGGGATGCCAAGCGCGACATTCAGCGGGCCATGCGCAGCCAGCACAGGGGCGAATAGTCAGTTTACATGGGGGTGTACCGGTTTCGACGAGGGTTGTCGAAGGTAGGGCAAGCGAGCCGTGGACCCTGGCCACGTTAAAACGGGGAAAAACAATAACTGACAACAACGAATTCGCTTTCGCGGCTTAATGCCGCGACGTCGGACCGCATCTCCCGCGAGTGCGGAGCCCGGCGTCATAATCGCGGGGCACGGGCCCGTTCAAGCTTTGTGACGAAGCCGGCATTGATGAAGCTACCGAAACCGTAAGCCCGCCTAAGGGCGTACGGCAGGGGGAAACCTAAAACTTAGGCTGCGCTCGGAGAAAACCCTATCAGCGAGCTTTCGGACAGGGGTTCAACTCCCCTCACCTCCACCATCAAAAAAGCCAGCAAGCTCAACGGTTTGCGGGCTTATTTGATTCCAAAAGTACACACTAAAGTACACGTTTTGGTTTTTATTCCACTGTATTTCGGGTTCTATATACTGAACGCTGCGTCCGCCGCACCCCCTCAGCCAGGTACCTCACATGGAAGCCCACGGCCCTGTAACCCTGTACGATGGTGTCCAGGTAGTAATCGCTGGGCGGAGCTGCCTCCCCCATGTTCATGATGTAGATCATGGCCGGGACCTCGGTGACGTCCGCAGGCATGGCCGTGATCTCGCTGGGTAGCCATTCGATGCCCGCTACCGGCAGGGTTTCCTTTCGATACAGGGTGGGATAGCCCTCGTAGCGATCCAGGGCCACCTCACAATCCGGGCTGATAGCCCAAAGCAGGATTGGGACCCGGCGCCCTTTGTACGGCTCCACGGTGGCCACCCCGCGCCCGCCGGACACGCCCTGGAACATGAGCTGGTAGTCCATGAGCCACCCCTTCCCGATGACCCGCGCAGCCGGGCAGCGTTGGGCCATTTACTCCAGATTGATATTGGACCCATAAGCAGCATAAACCTTCATATCTTTCATCCTTTCCAGCCCTGGGGCCACCGCCCCAGGGCGCCCGTTTCTTACGCCTTGAAAATAGCAACGATATTCATGAACCGCCCGATTTTTTTTCCAAACACTTCGATAGCCTCGTCGAAGCTGGGTGCCTGGATCGTAGCCATACGG
This sequence comes from Bacillota bacterium, assembly GCA_023392755.1. Taxonomy (GTDB): domain Bacteria; phylum Bacillota; class Clostridia; order Christensenellales; family Aristaeellaceae; genus JAEWAH01. The sequence continues at coordinate 1,147 of JAEWNM010000335.1, read as the reverse complement.
CTGTTCTTTTCGATTACACCGGACAGTTTGTAGTAGATGCGAAAGCTTTTCATTTTCTTGACCTCCCCGTTTTGTTTCCCCCCTGGGAACGTCTGTATATTAACTCTGATGCCTCAGGTATTCCACGTTATAAGCGGGTTCTTTTCGGGTTGTTTCCCTTAACTAAATGCGTCTGTTTCGTCATAAAAGCCCCCCGGGTGGAGGGCGCTTCCTGGTGGGTTTTAGGGCGTTGGATGAGATCAGTTGGCGTAGCACCAGTCGCTGTTTCCTTCTAGGTGCTTCATAAGGTTGGGCTGAGCGTTCAAGAATCCATCACCGTTCAGAATCTGATGAAGTAATCAGCAGTAGGAGGTGTTCTTGCTTTTCGATTACGGCACAGCAGCAATCCAGGGTGTCAGCCGTAAGCTCACGTCGCTTGTGTTGATCATATCACCAACAGCAAAGCCTGTGATGTTCTGTACCCTGAAATTGATGGGTGGGGCATCCTCTGTTGTGCCAAGTCCAGCGGATACAGCTCCTATCCGGGAGCCGTTTACCTGATTGTATACTGCTAAATAATACAACACTCCCGCCTGAAGAACAATGGTTCCGGACAACGGCAGGGTAAATAGGCCGGGTACAATTGCGGTAACATTTGCAGTAACTGCAATTACCTCTGCCTGACTTGTGCTTGATGGTTCTAGAATCGCCATTTGGAAATTTCCTGTGCCAGCGCCATTTTGAATGATATACGCAACCAAGCTTGTTACGCTTTGATCCATGCTGCCATCGTATATCAAAGCGCCAACTGCCTGATTGTTGCCGTCGCCCTGATTAAAGTCCATGGCAACATCAATGGTGCCAATATAACTGGTTTCTAGGAAGAAGCCTGTATCGCTTGATGGCCCGGTAGGTCCTGTGTCATCCGTGGGGCCCGTGTCGCCTGTTGGGCCGGTATCACCGGTGGGGCCTGTGTCGCCTGTTGGGCCGGTATCACCGGTGGGACCCGCATCGCCTGTTGGGCCGGTATCACCGGTGGGACCCGTGTCGCCTGTTGGGCCGGTATCACCGGTTGGTCCCGTTTCTCCTGTTGGGCCGGTATCACCGGTTGGGCCCGTATCACCTATCAATCCGCTACTTCCTGTCGGACCCGTGGGGCCTGTCGGAC